>DQUX01000415.1 GCA_015662065.1 Anaerolineales bacterium
CGGGGAGCAGCAGGATGGTGTCGGCCGAGGCGGCGGTTCGCCCGGCCCCATCGCGGAACTGGACGTAGACGGTGTGCTCACCCGGCTCGTCGGGCAGGGTCCACTCCACCCGGGACTCCCACGGTTGCCAGGGCAGGTCTCCGAAATCGGGGTTGTTGCTGATGCGCACCTCGATAGCCCGCCCCATAAAGGCGGTTCCCTCCCCTTGGGGGTAGGCCGCCTCGTTGGTCAGGCGGATCGCCACCTGGGGGGATTCGGCTGTGGCAGCTCCGTCGTTGATGAAGACAGGGAGCACATTGGGCCGCGCGCCGAAGTTCA
Source organism: Anaerolineales bacterium (assembly GCA_015662065.1). Lineage (GTDB taxonomy): Bacteria > Chloroflexota > Anaerolineae > B4-G1 > DUEL01 > SZUA-1492. The sequence goes on from DQUX01000415.1 coordinate 319, forward strand.
GGACGTAGTAGGAGCGGCCGTTGGCGTCGGTGGCGACGCCGACGCCGATCTCGCGGTAGCGGGTGCTGAGGATGTTATCCCGGTGGGGCGGGTCGTCCAGGAACCAGTCGAGGGTCTCCTGGACGGTCCCGTAGCCGGTCCAGAAGTTCTCGCCGATGACGGCTCCATCTCCCCAGGCGATGTAGCCGGCTTCGGCGATGCGCTGGGCGGCGGTGGAGCCGTCGGAGCCGATGTGGGAGGCCGCGCTGGTGGCGGCCAGGTCGTCGGCGTGGCGCTGGGCGGCGGCGGCCAGTAGGTCGGACCAGCCGTAGGGGGGCAGCCCCTCGCCCAGCCGGGCCTGGTTGACCAGGGCATAGAACAGCGCGGCGGGGTCCTCTTCCTGGGCGTCCGCCTGGCCGGGAGAGAGGAACAACCCGCCCAGTGTTATCAAGGTCAGGAGCAGGAGCGATCTTCGCACGGGGGTATTGTAGCACAAGGTGGGGAGGGCGTCCAGGGGAGCAGTGAGGCTGCGGCGGTTAATCTTTCACTGATGATGCCCCCAAGAAGCAAAAGAGCGTCGCGCCTCTCCTGCCCCCCCCTACGGGATACAGAGCACATCCCCCGCCCGGATGTAGTGCAGGTTGTAGATGGTGTTCGCCTCGGCGATGGCCCACATGCTCACCCCATACCGCAGGGAGATGCGGAACAGGCTCTCCCCCCACTGGACGGTGTGGTAGAGCCGGCAGGGGAACGACGGGCCGTCTCCGAACTGCCGGCGGGCCACCGGCCCCGGTGGGATGGGGAACCAGGGGACGTTGGGGATGGCCAGGCGGTTGCCCGGATGGATGAGGCTGGGGTTGACCAACGCATTGCAGTAGGCGATGGCGTTGGGACGAACCCCGTAGGCACGGGCGATGGCGTAGACCGTCTCCCCCGGCTGTACCACGTGGTGGCCCAGAATGTCCTCGCAGTCTGGGGATGGCGGCTGGGTCGGCGTCACCGTCCCCCCGGTGACGGTGACCGAGCCGTCGTAGGCGGTCACCGGCAGGGAGGTGCCGTCCGGGTCGGCCAGGAGCGCCTCGACGAAGTGCAGGCTGTACACCCCCGGCGTCAGCCCCTCCAGGGTCACCGTCGCCAGGTTGCAGTTCCCGTCGACCGGTGGGCTGGGGGCCTGAAGGCTAGCGGCGTAGTCGATCCAATCCCCGGCCACCGACGTGGCCGCCACCACGTCCGCCAGGCACGGCCCGGGGCTGATGCCCGTGGCGTTCACACCAGCGCCGTGGTTGATATGGACCTCCACCCCATACAGGTTGGTCCCGTTCTCCACCCGCAGGACCATCTGCACCGTCTGCCCCACGCCGACGGAGACCTCCTGGGGGCTGAACATCAGCACCGCCCCCGGCGCAGGGGTCGGCGTGGGCGTGGGGGTCCCGGTGGGGGTGACCGTCGGGGTCCCGGTGGGGGTTCCGCCGACCGTGACATCCCCATTCTGCGTCGTCGCCGGGATCGGGTTCGCATCCGGATCGGCCAGGATGACGTTGGAGAAGGTCAGCGGAGAGACCCCGGCTGCCTTCCCGCGAAAAGTGATGGTGGCGATGGTGCCGCTGCCGGAGCGACCGGTCGCCGGAGGCATCTGGCTGTAGCCGAAGTCGATGTGGCCGGTGCCCTGATCCACCGTGTTCTGGGGCGTGTAGTCTACGGATAGGAAGGGTCCTAGGTCCACCTGCACCCCCGCCATCCCTGCATCGGCGTCCACCACCTCCAGCAGAGCGGGATCGAAGACGAGGTGAACCTCCACGCCGAACAGGTTGCTGACGTTTTCGACGACGATCTCCACGGAGAGGGTCTCGCCAACCTCCACCTGGGCCGCGGCGGGCTCCAGACGGACGACGGGGCTACCTTGGGCGTGGGCGGGCGCGGTCAGGGGGGGGACGAGGAGAAGGCTGAGGAGGACCCCGATGGCGCACCACCGATGGGCCGCTACGAAGTCGATCCTGCGGTTCATTGTGCACCTCCCCAAGGATGAGTAACATACTGGAGTCTGGCAAGTTTTCAGAACCCCCATATCTTGGGGTTAGTGGTAACAGAGCGGTAAAGGGGCGGGTTCGTAGTAGCGGCTTCAGCCGCCCCTGCCTCTGTACATCGGTCTCAAGGGCGACGGCATCACACCCCTGGGCGGGTTCGTAGTAGCGGCTTCAGCCGCTCCTGCCCCTTTGGAACGGCTAAAGCCGTCACTACGAACCAAAAATGCCAATGTCCAGTAACATAGTTTACCATATGAGCTTCCACAACGGAAGTTTACGCTCTTATACTCTGAGGGGGTCTGTGCCTCCTGACTTCGGCTGAAAACGGCAGCTTTCGGCCGGAGACGCTGGTCACAGACCCGCTTGGAGCCTTCAAAAGGCGGAGGTCCCGCCGTCTCCTCTGCAACCGAGGGGACGCCTGCCGGCGTGGGCCCACGGCGATGCAGACGACGGCCCCGAGGGCCATCCCGACCCCCGGCCAGCAGAGGGCCGGGCGGGGCGAGGCAGCGGAGACGATCACCACCGCCGGGCCGGGGTCCTGGGCGAGGGGGATGGGGTAGCCCTCCGGGTTGGCCAGCAGCACCTCGCGGATGGTCAGGGTCGTCTCCCCGGGCGATACCCCCTCCAGAGTGATCACGACCAGTGGACCGCTCCCCCTGGCCGGCTCGTGGGGCGGCATCAGCGCCGCTGCGTAGTCAATCCTCCCTTCCTCGGGGACCGCCCGATTCACCGCCACGAAGTCGGCCGGCAGGAAGCCCCCGTGGGCGATCTGTATCCCCTCCGTCTCCGGGTCGGCGTCCACGACTTTCACCAACGCCGGGTCGTAGGCCAGGTGGACCTCCGCCCCCGCCAAGTCTGTCACGCCGTCCACCCACACCTGCACCTCCCCCCTCTCGCCCGGCTGCAGGGCCAGGGAGGGTGGGTCCAGCCGGACGGTCCCGTTCCCCTGGGCAACGGCGGGAGCGACCCCCAGCAGCGCGGCCAGGAGGGCTGCTAGCAGAGCTTTCTTTGTGATCACGGGCAGTTGGAGCATAGGCCGAAGTTCTCCGCAGCGATCGTCAGGTCGAAGATGTTCACCCGGCAGTCCCCGTTGACGTCGGACGGGGGGGCTACCCGCTCCACCGGATCAGGGGCGGGGCAGGGGGCGTAGGGAACGACGCACGGGGCCGGGGTGGACTGGCCGAACTCGGCGATGATGCGCACGATGTCGAGGATGTTGATACAGCCGTCCCCGTTGATGTCGCCCCCCTCCAGCACGTGCCAGCCGATGTTCACCACCTCCTCGTCCAGCGGCATCCAATAGCACTCGCTGCCGTGGTTGGGGAAGTCCAGCCGCACGAAGGCCCACTCGTGGGGGCCGGAGGGAGGACCCTCGTCGGGGCGGGAGAGATCGGGCGGGGTCGCCTCCTCTCCATCCGGCACCGGCAGGAGGAAATCCCCGTGGGGGTCTGTACAGGCGCGGGCCCAGTTGAGCGGGGGCTGAACGGGACCGGCGGGGTAGAAGATGGCAGTGACGCTGGTGCGGCCGTAGTCGGCGGTGCCCTCTCGGGTGATCCAGCCCGAGAGCGCCGTGGTCAGCGGCGGTACCCGGACCAGGCCGTCGGTTAGCCCCGCCACCTCCAGGGGCCGCCCCTCGGGGCCCATAAGGCGTAGGGAGGCCGGGTCGAGGTGGATGGGGTAGGAGCCCGGAGGGGCTCCCTCCCGCACCCGGAAGGTGACCGCCGCCACGATCCCCTGGCCGCTGAAGGAGCCATCGGCCGGGAAGCGCTGGGCCACCAGCCGCAGGGTGCCGTCGCCCACCTGGTTCTGGGGCACGTAGCCTCCCTCGAACACCGGGCCGATCTCCACCTGCACCCCCTCCCGGCCGGGGTCGGCGTCCACCGCCTCCAGCACCTGGGGGTCGTAGGAGGCCGTGAGCTCCAGCCGGGCCAGGTCCACCGCCGCGTCCACCCAGATCTCCAGCCGGGCCGTTTCCCCAGGCCGGGCCTGGAGGAGGCTGGGCTGGAAGCGGAGGTTGGTCGCCGATGCGCCCAGGCCCGGCCACGACATGGGGAGCAGGCCCAGGAGGACCAACGAGACGGCCAAGTTCCGCCATCCCCACAGATCCTTCATCACGCTCCTGGGATGAGCCTAGGGGGCCCACGTGGTCGGACCGCAGCGCCCGAAGTTGCCCGCCGCCAGCGTCAGGTCCAGGATGTTGATGGTGCCGTCGTCGTTGACGTCCTCCGGGTCGCTGGGGGGCAGCCCGGTCATCCCGAACTTGCCGATGATGGAGACGATGTCCAGGATGTTGACGCAGTTATCGTGGTTGGCGTCTCCGCCCCGGAGGCTGGTTGTGCCGATGTCCACCGTCGCCCCGACGACGTAGACGGAGGGCTTCTGGGTCTCCAGATAGCCGTTGTACGTCGCCTGGACGGTGTAGGTGGCCCCCAGCGGGACCGGCAGGCTGAAGGAGCCGTCGGCAGCGGTGGTGGTGGTGGCGACCACTCCATCGCCTATCGCCAGCGCCACCACATCGGTGCCGGCGTGGTCGGTCATCGTGCCCTGGCGCAGCACCTTCCCCTGGATGATGCCGGCGTCGATTACGGTGATGGTGGGCACGGAGATGCTGTTGATGGGGATGGGCTGCCCGTCGGGGTCGGAGAGGATCGAGCCGGGGGGCACGCCAGTGCCCACAATGGCCACCCCGATGTCGGTGGTGCCGGTGGCGATGCCCGCCCAGGTGATGGTCGCCACCGACCCGCTCCCGTTGGTCACCGGCCCCGAGCCGCCGGTATGGCTGACGGCAATGTGGATGCAGGCGGTGGTGGTGGTGCACTCGGTCGGGTGAGGGATGGGGGGTGCGGAGTAGTACACCTCGTTGGCCCCGATCACCAGGCTACCGTCGAAGAAGCCGTAGGTGATCTCGACCTGAGTGCCGTTGGCCGGGTTGGCGTCATAGTCGCTCACGGCCACCACCGCCGGGTCGAAGGGGATCCACAGCTCGACCCCCATCACGCCTACCTCGGGGGTGGCATTGTTGGTGATGGAGATGATCAGGTCGGTGGTGAAGGTGGAGCCGACGACCGGGGCCCCGGAGGTGATGTCGCTGACGATGACGGAGGTGTAGGTGTTGGGACCGTCGGCGTGGGCCGGCCCGGAGTTCAAGGGCAGGAGGATAAGCAACAGGGCCGCTGCGACTGCGGCGCAGACGCGGTTCCTCATGTTCTACCTCCTCTGCGCAGGATGATGCGCGAAAGCATGCCATTGTCCATCTGATTACATTATATTATAGGGCGTGGGGGGATGGGTTACAGGACCGTTACAGGTGGATTGCCGGTGTCGCTTGTGCCTTTTGCCCGGTCTGTGCTAAAATAATAGGTGATGCCTCTGCTGATTGACGGCCACAACCTCATCGGGCGTATGCCGGACCTGTGCCTGGACGACCCCGACGACGAGGCGGAGCTGGTGCGGCGGGTGAGGCGCTATTGCTGGCGGCGCCGCCGACGAGCGACCATTGTCTTCGACGCCGGTCTCCCCGGTGGGCCGGCCCCCCACCTCTCCGGCGGGCCGGTGCAGGTTATCTTCGCCCCGGCTGGGTCCGATGCCGATACCATCCTCCTCCGCCACATCCGGCGCGCCCGGGACCCCCGCGGGCTTGTGGTTGTCTCATCGGATGGCGCCGTGCGACGGGCCGCGCGGGAACGAGGGGCACGGGCAGTGCCATCCAAGGACTTCGCTGTGGAGTTGACCGGCGCACCCACGGCGGACCAGCCGCCGCCAGAGAAGCCGGAGCAAGCCGGTGATGTGGAGGAGTGGCTACGCCTGTTCGGGAGAGGCAGGTAACACCGCATCTCTTCCCCCGGATGAACCGGGTATTGCACGTAAACGTAGAACTCCGAACGTAGAACCTGGAATTTCAAACATTTTCGGAAAGGAGGTGCACCTTGCGCGTCGTCGAATCGGGAATCGGTGAACTGATCCAGCCTCCCGACCTGGACGGCTTCCGCGAGTGGAACCGGGAGAGGAAATCCCGGACCCTGCTGGACAAGCTGATGACGGAGCAGGAGGCGGTCTCCCGCTTCGTCACCGATGGCTGCTACCTGGGCACCGAGCTCTACGGCACCGTCCGCTGTCCCATGACACTGGTGCGGGAGGTGGTCCGGCAGGGGAAGAAGGACCTGCGGCTGGCCGGGCAGGGGGTCACGGAGCTGGACCTGCTCCTGGGGGCCGGGCTGGTCAAGACGCTGGACATCACCTACATCGGTCTGGAGGTCTATGGCGTCTCCAGCGCCCTGCGCCGGGCGGTGGAGAGCGGACAGGTCGAGAAGGTCGTCGAGTGGTCCAACGGGGGCATCACCTGGCGGTTCAAGGCGGCCTCGATGGGGGTCCCCTTCATCCCCATTCGGGCGATGTTGGGGAGCGACACGCTCAAGTACAGCGCCGCCAAGGCGGTTGAGTGTCCCTTCACCGGCATGAAGGTCTGTCTGATCCCGGCGCTGGTCCTGGATGTGGGCCTTATCCACGTCCACCGGGCCGACCGGTACGGCAACGCCCAGATCGAGGGGATCAGCGGCTTTGCCTTCGAGATGGCGCGGGCATCCAAACGCCTCATCATCAGCGCCGAGGAGATCGTTGATACGGAGGAGATCCGTCGCTATCCGGATCGGACCATCATCCCCTATTACCTGGTGGATGCGGTGGTCCACGCTCCATTCGGCTCCCACCCCGGCGAGATGGTCTATATGTACGAGCGGGATGAGGAGCAACTGCGGGAGTGGGTGGAGGCCTCGAAGACGGAGGAGGGGACCCGGGCCTATCTGGATAAGTACGTCTATGGGGTCGCCGACCACCAGGAGTATCTGGAGCTAGTGGGGTGGGAGCGGCTGGAGGCACTCAAAGCGGCAGCGGAGGGACGATGATGGGCGAGCAAGGATACAATCCGACGGAGCTCCTGATCTGCATCGCCGCGCGGCAGATGCCCGATAGCGTGACTGCCTTCATCGGCACTGGCATCCCGATGCTGGCGGCGAGCCTGGCGCAGAAGATGCACGCGCCCAACCTGGTGCCCATCTTCGAGTTCGGCGGCACGGGGGCGCAGTTGAAGCGGTTGCCCCGGGCGGTGGGAGAGAGCCGCACCTTCTACCGGGCCGTGGTCGCCTCCGGGATCTGCGATATTATGGAGACGGCGGCGCGGGGCTTTGTGGACTACGGCTTCCTGGGTGGGGCTCAGATCGATCCCTACGGCAACCTGAACTCGACGATCATCGGTTCCCAGCACCACCCACCGAGGGTGCGGCTGCCCGGCTCCGGCGGCGGCAACGACGTGGGGTCGCTTTGCTGGCGCACCATCATTATCATGCGCCACGACAAACGCCGCTTCGTCCCCAGGGTGGACTTCATCACCACGCCCGGGTACCTCACCGGGCCGGGGGCGCGGGAGGAAGCCGGCCTCCCGCCGGGGACCGGCCCCATCCGGGTGGTGAGCACGCTGGCGCTCCTGGGCTTCGACGAGGAGACGAAGCGGATGAAGCTGCTATCCACCAACCCAGGGGTGACGGTGGAGCAGGTGATCGAGAGCACCGGCTTCGAGCTGATCATCCCCAGCGAGGTGGGGCAGAACGAACCTCCCACAGAAGAGGAGCTGCGTATCCTGCGGGAGGAGGTGGATCCGGAAGGGTTTTACATCTAGGATAAAAGCCTATCTGACTCCGCTCCACTCCTACACCAGTGGCCGCGGCAGGTGGGCCCGCTGGGGGTCGGGGTGGGGAAAGCGATTCAGGGCCAGGAGGTGATCCAGCCGTCGCCGCAGCCCGTCCAGCTCCGCCAGGCTCAAGAACCGGGCCAGGTCTTGCTGCAGGGGCTGTCCGGCTTCCAGTTGCCCGCGGAGCCGGATCAGGTCCTCCGGGTACGGGGCCGGGATCGGTTCCCCGGCGAAGTCCCAGATGACGGTGCGCAGTTTCGGCTCCACGTGGAAGGTCAGCGCGTGGTCGATGGCCCAGATGTGCCCCTCGGGGTCCAGCAGCAGGTGGCCTCCCTTGCGGTCGGCGTTGTTCACCAGATGGTCGAACAGGGCTACCGGGAGGAGGTTCGCCCGTTGGCTCTCCTGCAGGGTGAAGTAGTTGGCCTTGGGATCGGCCTCGATGAACTGCTGGACCATCCCGAGGCCGTAGGGGCCATCGCGGAGGACGGTGGGGGGGATGCGGGGCCAGCCCAGAGCGCGGCTGAGGCGGTAGGAGGCTACCTCCCGCAGGCAGAGGGTACCCCGGGGGAAGTCCCAGAGGGGATATTCCCCCGCGCGGGGTTTGTAGATCGCCAGCCCCTGCCGCTCTCCGTCTTCCACCCGCATCAGGAAGACCTGGTTCCAGGAGCGGACGAACTGCTTCACCGGTTCCATCCGCCCGCGGGCAAGCCATATGGCCGTCTCGTCGAAAGGGTATGTGCTCTCTGCCATTCTGCCCGGCCCCTCGAGGGCTGGTTGGAATGATACCTCTGGATGGGGGATCGCGCAAGGGTGGGGGGCGTGGTGTGACCTTTGTCATATCTCTTAGATACCTACCGACACTTGAGAGGGGTAGAGCGGGTGGGTATCATAGTTGCAGGGTGGAAAGGGCGCGACATATCGGGTGATGGGGAGGTGATGGGGTGAAGTACTGGAGAGAGCCGTTGGACCTGAAGGACATCCGGGTCCCGCGCGGCGAGATCCACGTGCTGGTGGAGCGGTGCAAGGGCTGCGGCTGGTGCGTCGAGTTCTGCCCACGCGACGTCCTGGAGGTCTCGGATGAGATCAACTCTAAGGGTTACCATCCCCCCCGAGTGGTCCGGCAGGAGGCCTGCGTCAGTTGTGGCCTGTGCGAGCTGCTGTGTCCGGAGTTCTCTATTTACGTCGTTGAGACGGAGGGAGAGGTCACATTGCTATGAGTCCGGCAAGCCGAAACGGGGTGCTAAGCGGCGAGTTCTTTATGTTGGGGGACATTGCCTGTGCTGAGGGGGCGATCTGCGCCGGATGCCGTTTCTTCGCCGGTTATCCCATCACTCCGGCCACGGAAGTGGCCCAGCGGATGAGCGAGCGGCTGCCCCTGGTGGGGGGAATCTATATTCAGATGGAAGACGAGATGGCCTCGATGAACGCCGTGCTGGGCGCTTCCTGGGCCGGGGTGAAGGCGATGACGGCCACCAGCGGGCCGGGTTTCTCGCTGATGATGGAGAACCTGGGCCTGGGTGTGATGATGGAGACCCCCTGTGTGCTGGTCAACGTGCAGCGGGGCGGCCCCTCCACGGGTCTTCCGACGCTGGTGGGCCAGGGGGATATGATGCAGGCGCGTTGGGGCTCCCACGGCGATTACGCCATCATTGCGCTATCCCCCTCCTCGCCGCAGGAGTTGTTCGATCTGACCATCCATGCCTTCAACTTGTCCGAGACCTACCGCGCGCCGGTTCTGGTGATGACCGATGCGGAAGTGGGACATATGACCGAGAAGGTGGTCATCCCGCCAGTGGAGGAGATCGAGGTCATCGGTCGGCGCAAACCGACGGTTCCGCCCGAGGAGTACCTCCCCTACCGGGTCGAGCCGGGTGAGCTGGTGCCGCCGATGGCGGTCGCCGGCGAGGGGTACCGCATCCACACCACGGGGCTTACCCACGACGAGCGGGGCTATCCCGCCACCGCCGATGACACTGCCCAGTGGCCGCTGGTGCAACGGTTGGTTGACAAGATCGAGAAGAACAAGGACAAGATCATTATGCTGGAGGAGGACGGCCTCGACGACGCCGAAGTGGCCGTCGTCTCCTACGGCATCGCTGCCCGCACCGCCATCTGGCCGGTTCAGATGGCCCGCCAGGAGGGGATCCGGGTGGGGATGTTGCGGCTGGTGACGGTGTGGCCCTTCCCCGACGAGGAGATCCGGGACCTGGCCGGGCGGGTGGAGGGCATAGTGGTGCCAGAGATCAACTTAGGGCAGATCGTCCGTGAGGTGGAGCGCTGTGCGGCGGGCCGAACGGAGGTGCTCTCGGTGCCCCATCCCGGAGGGGGGATCCACGATCCCCAGGCGGTGCTGAGGGCGATCCGCAGGGCTGCCGGGCGCAAGGCGGAGGCGTAACGATGGAGCTCAAGACGGACGGCTACCGGCTGGACAGGACGCTGGAGACCCACGCGGAGGCCGAGGGGTTGAGGGGGGAGATTCACGGCCGCCACCCGATGGACGACCTGCTGCGCACCGACCGCCTGCCGCACATTTGGTGCCCCGGCTGTGGGCTGGGCACGGCGCTGACCTGCTTCTTGAGCGCTCTACTCAGGTCAGGTCTGGATCTGGACAAAGTGGCGGTGGTCTCGGGTATCGGGTGCACGGGCCGGGTGGCGGGCTATGTACGGTTGGATTCGTTCCACACCACCCACGGGCGGGCTATTCCTTTCGCCACCGGCCTTAAGCTAGGCAACCCGGAGCTGAAGGTGGTGGTCTTTTCCGGCGACGGCGATCTGGTGACCATCGGGGGCAACCATTTCATCCACGCCGCCCGGCGCAATATGGATATGACCGTTATCTGTGTGAACAACTTCAACTACGGTATGACCGGCGGCCAGGCCGGCGCGACGACCCCCGTAGGCGGCATAACCACCACGTCCCCCTACGGCAACTACGAGTATCCCTTCAGCATCTCGGCCCTGGCCGCGGCCAGCGGGGCGGTGTACGTGGCCCGTTGGACGGTGCTCCACGCCCGTCGGCTGGAGCGCTCTATCGTCGAGGCGCTCCTCAAGCCGGGGTTCAGCCTGGTGGAGGTGATCGCCCCCTGTCCCACCGGCTTCGGTCGCCGAAACCGACTCCGCCAGGGGCTGGATGCTATGCACTACTACCACGAACACGGCGTCATCCAGCACGGCGCCGATCCGGTGAAGACGGACATCGAGTTGGAGGGGCCGGTGATCGAGGGGAAGTTCGTGGACGGGGAGAAACCGACTTTCCTGGAGCAGTACCGGCGGCAGTTGGACCGGCTGCGGGGAGCATAGGGAGAGGCGGAGACGCGGAGATCTTAACCGCGTCTCCGTGCCCCCCCCTCTCCGCGTCCTCTCTGCGGTTGGGAAGAGGGAGCGGGTATGGAACGGCTGGAGATACGGCTTTCTGGTTTCGGCGGGCAGGGCATTGTCCGCAGTGGGGAGATCATCGGCAAAGCGGCGGTTCTCTACGACGGCCGGTACGCCACCTTCACCCAGAGCTACGGGCCGGAATCCCGGGGCGGAGCGGCGGCGGCCCAGGTGGCCATCGCCAACGACCCGGTGGAGTTGAGCTACCCCCACGTGATAGACCCTTCGATCCTGGTTGTTATGTCGCAGGGGGCCTACAACAAGTACGTGCCCGGCTTCCGGCGTGATGGGCTGCTCATCGTGGATGAGAGCCTGGTGGAGCTGGACGAGGCGGCGGATGGGGTGGAGGTGCTGGGGATTCCGGCCACGCGCATAGCGGAGGAGCTGGGCCGCCGCATCGTGGCCAACGTGGTGATGCTGGGCTTCCTGGCCGCCGTCACCGACATCGTCTCGCCGGAGGCCCTTCGCAAAGCGGTGCTGGATTCGGTCCCTAAGGGCACAGAGGAGCTGAACGCGCGGGCGTTTGAGGTGGGGTTTGAGTATGGGGAGGGCGTCAAACGTGAAACGTCGTATGACACCTGACGAATGACGTTTGACGCTTGACGGCTGGCTTTGTATGGGTGATACCAGACCGAGGGGGATGCGGCATGGGAGAGGTTCTGGTTATCGGCGGGGGGATCGCCGGAGTCCAGGCCGCGCTGGACCTGGCGGAGATGGGCATACGGGTGCATCTGGTGGAGAAGGGACCCAGCATCGGCGGGCGGATGGCCCAGTTGGATAAGACCTTCCCCACCAACGATTGTTCTACCTGCATCCTCTCTCCCAAGATGGTGGACTGCGCCCGGCATCCGAGGATCGCTATCTATACCCTCTCCGAGGTACAGGCCGTCGCCGGGGAGGTGGGGGACTTTACGGTGCAGGTGCTCAAGCGGGCCCGCTACGTAGACGAGACGGCCTGCACCGCCTGCGGCGACTGCGCCCAGGTCTGCCCCGTCGTCAGGCCGGACGAGTTCCAGATGGGCCTCTCCACCCGGCGGGCGATCTACATTCCCTTTGCCCAGGCCGTCCCGCAGGCGTATCTCAGGAACCGGGAGGACTGCCTGGGCGACGAGCCCATCGCTTGCGGTCGCTGCATCGAGGCCTGCCGGAAGCAGTGCATCGACTTCGATATGCAGGACGAGGTGATCGAGCTCTCGGTGGGGTCTATCGTCCTGGCCGTCGGTATGGAGACCTTCGACCCGGTGGCGCTGACGGAGTACGGCTACACCCGCTACGAGAACGTCATCACCGGCCTGGAGTTCGAGCGGCTGATCTGCGCCAGCGGCCCCTCCGGCGGACGCCTCATCCGCCTCACCGACCGGCAGGAGCCGAGGACCATCGGCTTCGTTCAATGCGTCGGCTCGCGCAGCCTCAAGTACCAGCGGTTCTGCTCCTCGGTCTGCTGTATGCACGCTACCAAGGAGGCCATCCTGGCCCGCGAGCACATCCCCGACGTCCAGTCCTACATCTTCTACACCGACCTGCGGGCCTCGGGCAAGGGGTTTCAGGAGTATATCGAGCGGGCCCGGCGGGAGTATGGCGTGAAGTACATCCGCAGCCGCGTGGCCCGGATCGAGGAGGATGGGGACGGACGGTTGGTCTTCCACTACGAGGACGCGGCGACCTCCCGCCCGCAGCAGGTGAAGGTGGACCTGGCCGTGCTGGCCACCAGCCTGATCCCTGGCCCCGACGTGGCGGCCCTGGCGGAGGTGCTCGGACTCGAGCTGGACGAGTACGGCTTCTTCCGCACCAACCCCTTCTCACCGACGGACACAACGCGGGAGGGGGTCTTTACCTGCGGCTGCTGCCGCGGTCCCGCCGACATTCCGCAGTCGGTGGCCCAGGCCAGCGGGGCAGCGGCCCGGGCAGCGCAGTACGCAACGGGTAACACGTGACACGCAACACGCAACACGTGCTGCATGTTGCGTGGGTGTCCGACATCCGGCCAAGGAGAGTACCACATGGGAGAGGTGCTGGTCATCGGCGGGGGGATCGCCGGGATCCAGGCGGCGCTGGACCTGGCCGATATGGGCATTCAGGTCCACCTGGTCGAGCGGCTGCCCTCTATCGGCGGGCGGATGGCCCAACTGGATAAGACCTTCCCCACCAACGACTGTTCTACCTGTATCCTCTCTCCCAAGATGAACGACTGCGCCCGCCATCCCAATATCACCCTCCACACCTACGCCGAGGTGACGGGGCTGGAAGGGGAGGTGGGGGACTTCTCTGCCACGATTCTCAAGCATCCTCGCTATGTGGACGAGACGAAATGCACCGGTTGCGGGGAATGTGCCCAGAAGTGCCCCGCCAGGGTGCCCGACACGTTCGATATGGGGATGCGTCGGCGGAGAGCGATCTACCTCTACTTCTCCCAGGCCGTCCCCCAGGTGATGACTATCGACCCCGATCACTGCATCTATCTCCGGCGGTCCAAGTGCGGCGCGTGCGTTCTGGCCTGTCAGAGGGAGGCCATCGACTTCGAGCAGAAGGCGCGGACGGTGTGTGTGAACGTGGGAGCGGTGGTCGTCGCCACCGGCTACGATTTCTTCGATCCCCGAGGGCTGGCTCAGTTCGGCTACGAGCGGTGCCCCAACGTCATCACCGCGCTGGAGTACGAGCGGCTGGTCAGCGCCTCCGGGCCGACGGAGGGACACCTGCTGCGCATTTCCGACGGGCGGCCGGCGAAGCGAATCGGCTTCATCCAGTGCGTCGGCTCGCGGGATGTGCGCCACCAGCGGTTCTGCTCGGCGGTCTGTTGTATGCACTCCAGCAAGCAGGCGGTGCTGGCCGCCGAGCACGACGCCGGGGTCGAATCCTACGTCTTCTACACCGACTTCCGCGCTTCCGGCAAGGGGTTCCGCGAGTATGTGGCCCGGGCGGAGCGGGAGTACGGGGTCCATTACGTCCGCAGCCGGGTAGCCCGCATCACCGAAGATGGGAACCACAACCCGAGCATCCATTACGAGGATGCCGAGACCTCTCGCCCGGCCCGAATGACCGTGGACCTGGCGGTGCTGGCGACCAGCCTGATCCCGCGGCCCACCACCGCCGCGCTGGCGCAGGTTCTGGGGATTGAGATGGACCCCTACGGCTTTGTTCGGACGGAGCCCTTTTCGCCGGTGGATACGACCCGACCGGGGATCTTCGCCGCCGGGTGCTGCCGGGGCCCGGCCGACATCCCCGAATCGGTGATGCAGGCCAGCGCAGCGGCGGCGCGGGCGGCGCGCTTCGTGGGACGAGGAAATAGGTGAGTGTCTTTCCTGATTCGCGGGATTCGTGATCCATAGGGTGCAGGGGGAGCCTTTGCCCGAGAGCTGAAGTGCGCCCCGGGGATAGGGATACGGGGAGACTGATGAGCGAAGGACCGAGGATCGGCGTCTTTATCTGCCACTGTGGCTCCAACATCGCCGGGCACGTGGATGTAGAGGCGGTGGAGGCATACGCGCGGACGCTGCCGGGGGTTGTCTTCGTCCAACGGAACCTGTACACCTGCTCTGATGCCGGCCTCTCCGAGATCAAGCGGGCCATTGCGGAGGAAGGGCTGGAGCGGGTGGTGGTGGCCGCCTGCACCCCCCGCACCCACGAACCTCTCTTCCAGGAGGCCTGCCGGGAGGCAGGGCTGAACCCCTACCTCTTCGAGTTCGTCAATATCCGCGACCAGTGCTCCTGGGTGCATATGCAGGAGCCAGAGGCAGCCACGGAGAAGGCGAAGGACCTGGTGCGAATGGGGGTGGTCAAGGCTCGACTGCTGGAGCCGTTGGAAGAGCAGGAGGTGGAGGTGGAGCCGGCCGCGCTGGTAGTGGGCGGGGGGATGATCGGGATGACCGCCGCCCTCAACCTGGCGGAGCGGGGCTTCGCGGTCAGGCTGGTGGAACGGGGGCCCCGGCTGGGAGGGCTCCTCCTGCGGCTGGACAAGCTCTACCCCACCCACGAGGACGCCCGAGCGCTGGTGGCGAAGCGGGTCGCCGAGGTGGAGGCCCACGACCGCATCGAGGTTTTTACCTCCTCCGTCGTGAGTGAGATCAAAGGATTCGTTGGCAATTATGAGGTCAAGATCACTAGCAACCGGCAACCGGCAACCGGCAACCAGCACTCCCTCCGCGTGGGCGCCATCATTGTCGCTACTGGCGCACGGGTCTTCAAGCCCGAGGGGCTGTACGGCTACGACGGTCAGCGGGTGATCACCCAGTTCGAGCTGGAGGAACGGTTCAGGACCGGCGGGTTCGACGCAGAGCGGGTGGTGATGATCCAGTGCGTCGGCGCCCGCATCCCGGAGCGGCCCTACTGCTCCCGCATCTGCTGCACTACCGCCATCAAGAACGCGCTCCAGATCAGAGAGCGGCAGCCCCACGCCCAGGTCTATATCCTCTACCGGGATACCGAGACTCAGGGGACCCGCTACGAGGCCTACTACACCCGCGCCCGCGAGGCCGGCATCCAGTTCATCCGGTACAGCCTCCGGCATCCGCCGGAGGTGACCGACGAGCGGGTGGTGGTGTACGACGAGCTCCTGGGGGCCCGGCTGGGCATCCCCTACGACCTGGTGGTGCTCTCCACGCCTTTAGTGGCCTGTGAGGATGCCCGGGAGCTGGCCCAGATGCTGAAGGTGCCGGTGGACGAGCACGGCTTCTTCCTGGAGGCCCACGTGAAGCTTCGGCCGCTGGACTTCGCCACGGATGGGATTTATGTGGCCGGAACGGCCCGCTGGCCGGCCCACCTGGAGGAGACCATCACCCAGGCCTACGGCGCGGCGGCCCGGGCGGCGACGATTCTCTCCAAGGACCGCATTACGTCGTCAGGGGTCGTGGCGCGGGTGGACGAAGCGCTCTGTCGGGGGTGCAGCCGCTGCGTGGAGGTCTGCGAGTTCGGCGCGCCGTCGCTGATAGAGACTGCCCCCGGGATGAAGGTGGCCCGCGTCAACCCGGTGATGTGCAAGGGGTGTGGGGCCTGCGCCGCTGCCTGTCCCACGGGGGCGATGACGGCGATGCACTTCACCGACGAGCAGGTCACTGCAATGGTGCGGGCAGCATTGGGCCATTGAGTAATCGGGCCATTTGGATAATCGGGAGAGAGCATATGGGGGAGTTCCGACCCCGAATCGTGGTCTTCGCCTGCAACTGGTGCTCCTACGCCGGGGCGGACCTGGCGGGGGTGAGCCGGATGCAGTATCCGCCCACCACCCGTGTCATCCGCGTGATGTGCTCCGGGCGGGTGACGCCGGGGTTCATCCTAGAGTCCTTCCGGCAAGGAGCCGACGGGGTGCTGGTCACCGGATGCCACCCCGGCGACTGCCACTATATCTCCGGCAACGAGAAGGCCCTCGCCACCGTGGAGCGGACGAAGCGGCTCCTCCACCTGCTGGGCCTCGAGACCGACCGGCTCCGCCTGGAGTGGATCTCCGCCGCCGAGGGGGCCCGCTTCGCCCGCGTCATGACCCAGTTCACCGAGCAGGTCCGCGCTCTGGGGCCGAGCCCTTTGACCGAACACGCAACACGCAGCACGCAGTACGCAACACGCGACACGCCCCACCACAGGTGACCCCCATGGCTTTCGAGGAGATCCTTCGCCAAACCCGCAGCCTCCTTTGCCTAGACTGCGGCAAGTGCACCGGCACCTGCCCGGTGACGCGGGTGGACCCCACCTACTCCCCCCGCGCCACCATCGAGCGGGTGCTGGCGGGCCGGCCGGAGGAGTTGATCAACAACGATCATCTCTGGGCCTGCCTCACCTGTCGTCTCTGCACCACCCGCTGCCCTTCAGGGGTGGATTACCCCGCCTTCGTCGTCGCCGCCCGCGTCCAGGCACGCGGGACCGGCGTGGAGGGGACCTACGCCCACAATGCGGTGATGCAGGAGCTGATGGGGCTGATGACCCTGCCGGTGAAGCAGAACCGCACCGGCTGGGTGTCGGGCCAGATGCGAACAGCGGCCCAGGGCGAGGATTTCTACTTCGTCGGCTGCCTGCCCTATTTCGACGTGATCTTCGCCGACCTGGGGGTCGTCTCCACCGAGGTTGCCCGCAACACGGTCCGGCTCCTGAACCGGCTGGGGATCACGCCAGTGGTGAGCGACGATGAGCGGTGCTGCGGGTCGGACCTGCTCCTCAACGGCGATGAGGTGGGCTTCCGGAGGCTGGCCGAGCTCAACGTGCGCACCATCGCCGAAAGCGGCGCTAAACGGGTGATCTTCTCCTGCCCGGAGTGTTACAATGCCTTCCGCAACGACTACCCCCGCGTCATCGGGCCGCTCCCTTTCGAGGTGGTCCACCTCACCGAGCTGCTGGCCGAGCACGTGGGGGAACTGGGGCTGGGGGGACTGGAGGAGACCGTCACCTACCACGACCCCTGCCGGTTGGGCCGCTATCAGGGGATCTACGAGGAGCCCCGCGCCCTCATCCAGGCCATCCCCGGCCTAGAGCTGGTGGAGATGCGCAAGAACCGGGCCCAGGGCCTCTGCTGCGGGACCACCGGCTGGGTCAACTGCGGTCAGTGTGCCAAAGGGATTCAGATAACCCGGCTGCGCCAGGCCCAGGCCACCGGCGCGACCCGGATGATCACCGCCTGCCCCAAGTGTCGCATCCACTTCACCTGCGCTCTGAACGACGTGGGGGAGGAGATCCCCATCGAGGTGGAGGACCTGACGGGGCTTCTCGCGCGGTCGATGGAGGAATAGGACGGGGTAAAGATGTCGGTCTTTGGAGGGATCGAGGCGGGAGGCACCAAGTTCATTTGCGCCGTCGGCGCCGGGCCAGAAGACCTGCGGGCCGTCGTCCGCTTCCCCACGACGACGCCCGAGGGGAGCCTGGGCCGAGCGGTGGCTTTCCTTGAGGAACATCACCGGAAGGAGCCGCTGGCCGGGGTCGGCGTGGCCTCCTTCGGGCCGCTGGACCCGAACCCTGCCTCCCCCACCTTCGGCTACATCACCACGACCCCCAAGCCGGGTTGGGCGGGCACCGACGTGGTCGGTCCGATCCGGCGAGCGCTGGGGGTGGAGGTGGGGTTCGATACGGACGTGAACGGGGCCGCGTTGGCGGAGCACCGATGGGGGGCCGCCCAGGGGCTGGATACCTTCGTCTACCTGAC
>DQUX01000050.1 GCA_015662065.1 Anaerolineales bacterium
CACCCCCCACGTAGGCATCCTCCACAGTGCCGGCCAGCCCCCGCCGGATGACGGTGGCCCTCTGGGCCATCGCCGGCTCCGGCGTGTAGGTCGCCAGCCCGAAGGCCAGCTCCCCCCAGGTCGAGGGGTTGCTCTCCCCAAAGGTCTCCGGCCAGTACTCCGGCGGCACAATGCCCGACGACGAGGCGGCATCCCGGTCGTAGAGCTGCACCCCCAGCCCCCAGATCGTCCCCTCGGAGGGCGGCCCGGAGAGGCCCAGCGTGGACCAGGGGACGTGGACGTGGGTCCACCAGCCGTAGTCCCACTGGTCGTCGTTGTAGCCTGGATCCACGAACCACTGGGCCCGCGTGTCCCCGGCGGTCCAGTTCCCCTCCCAGCCGGTGTCCCAGCCAGCGCCCGTCCCCCGCGCCTCCCGCGAGTAGGCGGAGCCATCCTCCCACCACACGTAGAGGGCGCTGAGGAAGGAGTAGTCGTCCGGCTGGGGCGCGCCGGCCCCGTCGTGGGCAGTGTCCAGATAAACGGCCACCCCGTCGTACTGGGTCAGGTCGCTGGTGGAGGTGGCGTCCGGGTCATACCAGAGGTAGTAGTCCTCCACAGCGATGCGGAGCACCAGCTCCTCGGCGGTGTAAGCCACACGGACATCGACGTAATTCTGGCCAGAGTGGTCCTCGGGAGGATCTACCCGGCCAAACCAGAAGAGCCCCGCCTCGGCCCACTCGATCTCCCCGGAGAAGTATGGCGCATACACCCGCCGTCGGGGCTCCAGACCGGCGGCCTGCCCGTCTCCCTCGACCCCCACCGCGCGGACGTTGCCGTCCGCCGAAAGCAGCGCGCCGATCAAAAGAAACGCGATCATCGAAAGGGAGATCGACCTCCCCACCACCCTCGATCTGTCCATCGGTCGTCTCTCCTTAACTTGACAATGCCCCATTAGTCGGGGGTCACAGACCCCCTCAGAGCGTCCCGCTCGTTATCTCTGCGCAACTCCCGTCAGTGAGATCGCATCACCATCGGGAGCATATGCTCGTAGGGGTCCACGATCACCATCGCTGTGTCTGTGGACACACGCCCCTCGGTGTCCGTCAGCACGACGGTGTTGGCCAGGGCCAGCGGCCCGTCCACCTGGACGGTGGTCGTGAACCAGATCGCCACCCACTGCCAGGCATCGGGAGTCCCACTCCAGGTGACGAGCCTCCGGCCGGGATCGTAGGTCGCCTCCCCCACGGGGGCATAGACGCCGACCGGATCGCTCAGGCCTTCGGGCAGAACGTCGGTCAGGACCAGGGGCTGGCCGTCCCCCTGGACATTCAGAGTGTAGGTGACGACGTCGCCCCGGGAGCCACCACCGGGCCGGGCCCACTTGTCGACATCAGCCCACGGATCGCTCTCGCTTCGGACGGCGAAGATGGTCCCGCCGTTCAGCTCGTAGTAGATCGTCCCGTTGTTGACGATGGCGTAGCGGGCCTTGTACCCGTCGCTGTAGGGGGCGACGCAGTTGTAGCCCGTGCACGCCTGGTACGGCGGGTCGGCGTCGTTGAAGAAGACCCAAAACCCCTGGTCGAAGACGCGCCGGTCGCCGTAGGTATCTATTGGCTCATCGCAGAAGTGGCTGGGATTGAAGTGACAGTTCGACCAAGCCGGCTCGTCGCTGGCGCGGTTGACGATGAAGTACTGAGGCTCTGTGCGGATCGGGTTGTTGTAGGTCCCGCCACGAGAGGCGGATCGGTCTATGATCCGGTAGGGCTGCAGCGCGATCCAGTGGGAGTGAAAGAGGACATCCCTGGCCATAGACAGCTTGCACATCTCGTCAGTGATCAGTCCGCCATCCCCCTCCTCAAAGTCGACGAACCGACAGTCGCCGGCCTGGTAGCCGGGGACGGTGGAGCCATCCAGCACCATCTCGCACATCACGGCGTCCCACCGCGGGTCGCTGCAATCGCCCGCCTCGCACTTCTGCCCGTTCCGCCAGATCGTGTAGACCACCTCATCCCCGTTCGGAAGCACCCGGACCACCGGCAAGGGCCCCAGCGTGTTGTCCTTGTCCGGGGTCTCTGCTCCTCCGGTACCCACTGCCGGGATGAAGGCGGTGCTCCCATCACCGAGGTTCAGGGCGAACAGCGTCTGCAGTTCGGGGCGGTCCGTCAGGAAAGAGCGTATCGCCGCGTTCGAAGAGGGGAACCAGTTGGCGGTGTCCTGATCGGGCACCTCCCACATCGCCGACTTGGGCAGGTGCAGGCGGATAAGGACGACCCCGTGCTGTTCGGCGACGACCGGCCACCCGTGCTCGTAGTTGTACGTCCGATACGACCGCCCATCCCCCCCATCGTAGGTGAACTCTCCGGGCGAGTTGACCGTCGGCTTCCTCCGCCAGCGGCGGGAGCCGTCGCTGTTGTTCACCGCGTGAACGTACAGGTCCTCGGTCCCAAAGATCAGGAGGTCGTAGCTCTCCGAGTAGGCGGCCGGCGTCTGGCCGGGCGAACCGGCCGCGTAAGACCAGGCCGCCTCCATCGTGTGTTTGTTGACAGCGTAGAGGGTTCCATCATCGGACACCACGTAGACCCGGCCGGCGGCGAGGATGGGGGCGAGGTTCAGGCCGCTATCCGCCTGGAAACTGTCCACGACGGCCCCGTTGGCCGGATTCAGCTTGTAGAGGCGCCCGTTGGCCACGGCAACAAACAGGGCGTTGATCTCCGGGTCGTAGGCAGCGGTGCAGAAGCTCTGGATCGCGCTGTTGTGCCAGGCGGTCGTACCATCCATCTCGTCGATGGCCCAGACGCCGTGTTCGCCGGCAGGAAGGTACAACCGGCCGCCGCCGGCCACGAGATGGGACCTGGGAGGCACTTCGAAGGACCACCCCAGCTCCGGGTCGCCCGGCCGGCAATCGCTTCCGTCGCTACAGGAGCCGTTCCACTGCCAGACCATCCGCCAGGGCATCGGGATGTCCGCATCAATGAAGCCAGTATGTTGGGCGTCGTGGGCCTCCTGGTACCATCCCAGGGCCGCCGCTCCCCCGGCGCTCACCCCGGGGGCCGGATCGCGGATCGAGGGCTCCCCGCCGCCGACCAGCCCCCCACCCCCCTCTGGGAGATCGGCGCCGAGGTAGGAGGCTCCGGTGATGGTCCGACTTATGGGCCGCTGGGCGGGCTCGAGGGAGACATACACCGACCCAGACGGGTCGCCCTGCCCTGGCGGGAGCGCCAGCGCCCTCCCTTCCAGGACCGGCACCACCCCACCGGCGGCTATAACGACCAGGAGAAACAGTCCCAACTTGTGCATAGCCATCCTCCCGACAAGACCATATAAGGGAACCCGTCCTTCTGAGACGCAAGAGTGGCTGGAGACGGTGCGCCAACCTGCCGAAGATGAGGGAGAGGGTCAGGTATCGGAAAAAGGGTTTGTCACGTGCGCCGCTACCGCACGTTGACGCCGCGAGCTCGAGAAATCATTTTAACGCAATCAAGAAAAACGTCGTTTTTTCCTTGCCTATCACCGGGCTCTCGGCAAAAAAAGACGCCCAGGCTTACGAGAGCCAGGGGCGTTTCGTCTCGCTCAACAAGAGAGGCGGCTCGCTTTTCCTGCGCTTATCATACCCGACAGCACGGTCTTTGTCAATGGTACGAACGTCCTATGCCGGGGTTGACTCATTTTTCGGCCAAAGTCGGGGGTCACAGATGCCAGAGTCCAGTGATTGAATTTTCAGACACCCTCTCAGCGGATCATTCTTCGGAGGATGGCAATGGCGAGCACGACCAGGAGCACCGGGGCAACGGCCATCACCACGCGGAGGACCTCGTCACTCTCCGTGCGCATCCCGGAGGGTGGCCCGCCGACCCCCGGCGGGAGGGTAGGATAGGGGGTGGGCGTCGGCAGGGG
>DQUX01000173.1 GCA_015662065.1 Anaerolineales bacterium
TACCCGTATGGCTGAGGCGGGAGAATCGGATGATCTGAGAGAATCGGCATGAATCTGCGTTTATGAGACAGTCCTAGGGAGGAGGACCGTGTGGTTCGTCGTCGTTGACTTCGGAGGTACGCAGATCCGAGCCGCTCGCTGCCGGGCCGATGGCCGAATAGAGACCCGGGTGATGATGCCCACGCGGGCGTCTGAGGGACCGGAGGCCGTCCTGAGCTACATCCAGCGGGCCATCCGCCAGGTCTGGCCGGATGATAGAGAGGTTGTCGCCCTGGGCGTCGCCGCGCCCGGGCCGCTGGACCCCCACACCGGGGTCGTGCGCTTCGCGCCCAACCTACCCGGCTGGAAGGACTTCCCCCTGCGAGATAGGTTGGTGGAGAGCTTCGGGCTCCCCACCTTCGTGGGCAACGACGCAAACCTGGCCGCCCTGGGAGAGCACCGCTTCGGCGCGGGGCAGGGAGTGGACGATCTGGTCTATATGACGGTCAGCACGGGCATCGGCGGCGGGATCATCCTGGACGGTGCGCTCTTTGAGGGGGCGCAGGGACTGGGCGGGGAGGTCGGCCATATCATCGTGGAGCCGGAGGGCCCCCCTTGCTTCTGCGGCAACCGCGGCTGCCTGGAGATGCTGGCCTCCGGGCCGGCCATCGCCCGCGCCGCCCGGGCCGCCGTGGAGAGGGGCGAGCCCTCCCGCCTGCTGGAACAAGTCGAAGGGTACCCCTCCCGGATCACCGCCCGGGACGTGGCCGAGGCCGCCCGCGCAGGAGACGATCTGGCCCGGCGCGTCCTGGCGAGGGCCGGCTTCTACATCGGCGTGGCCCTGGTCAGCCTGATGTTCCTCCTCAACCCCTCCCTCTTCATCATCGGCGGCTCGGTGACCAAGGCGGGCGACCTGCTCTTTGGGCCGATCCAAGAGACCGTCCGCTCCCGCGCGCCGGAGATCTACTGGCGGAACACCCCGATCCTCCCCGCCGCCCTGAGGGACAACGTGGGATTGCTGGGCGCTCTGGCCCTGGCGACGGCCCGCCTCGGAGGGCGGTAGGCCACCACTCTCCCTGCACCCACAGCCAGAGGAGCGGCAACCTATGTCCACCTGGGGGACACGTCGCATCATCGACCTGCTGCGGGGGCTGACCCGGGTCTACCATCGCCGTAAGTACGGCGCGCTGGCCCGGCAGATGGGCCGACCCGGGATCTCACCGGACGGTCGGAGAGGCTTCATCATCATCCAGATCGACGGCCTGGCCTACGACCACCTGCTGGTGGCGATGGAGGCGGGCCACCTACCCTACCTGAACCGGATGGTGAGCGAGGGACGGCTGGCCCTGACCCCGTGGAACTCCGGCCTCCCCAGCACCACCCCCGCCGTCCAAGCCGCCATTATGTTCGGCAACCGGGAGGACGTGCCGGGTTTCCGCTGGTATGAGAAGGAGCGGGGGCTAGCCGTCGTCACCAAGCGCCCCGACCAGGTCCAGGCCCTCCAGGCCCGCCTGAAGGAAAACCGGGTGGGCATCCTCATAGGCGGCTCCAGCTATGTCAACATGTTCGATGGCGACGCCGACCTGGCTCTTTTCACCCTGTCCGCTTTCCATCCCCAGCGGTTCTTCGAGTCGGTCCGGGGCGCGGGGCTACTGCTCCTCTTTCTCTTCAGCCCTCTCCGGCTGCTACAGGTCCTGCGCCGCACGGTGGCGGGCTACCTGCGGGCGCTGGGCTGGCGGCTCACCGCCCTCCTCCGCCGCAGCGTCTTCAAGCCCTACGACCTCCTCTCCCCCCTGATGGCCACCGCCATCAACACCCTCTTCACCGAGGTCCAGACCTTCGGCGTGATCCTAGATATCTACCGCTGCGTCCCCTCCATCTACACCAACTACAACACCTACGACGAGGTCGCTCACCAGGTCGGCCCGACCCATCGGGCCGCCTTCGCGGCCCTGCGGGATATAGACCGACACATCCGGCAGATCGACCGCACGCGCCAACGGCACCGGGACCGGGAGTACGACCTGTATATCCTCTCCGACCACGGCAACACCCCCTCCGTCCCCCTGTCCTGGGAGATCGGTCAGAGCCTGGGCCACTTCATCGCCGCCCAACTGGGAGAGAAAACCTCGCTGGACGAGGTCTTCGGCCGCCCGGGGTACGCGCTGGCGAAGGCCCGCTACCTGGTGGACGAGATGCGCGGGCTGGAGCAACAAGTCCCTCCAACGGTCCGACGGGTCCTGTGCGCCCTCCGCCACTATGTGGACCGCCGGGTGCCGACCGACCCGGAGGCAGAGGGGTACGACCTGGAGCGACGGGAGGACGTGGTGGTACGGGTGTCCGGCCCGCTGGCCCACGTCTACTTCAACGTGGCCCCCCGCCGGCTGGACCTGATCGAGGTAGGGTTCCTCTACCCCCACCTGCTCGACCGGCTGATGCAGACGGACGCTATCGGGCTGGTGGTGGGACGGGTGGGTGAGCGAACGATGGCGCTTGGACCCGGGGGGGGCAGCGCGGTCATCGCCGGGGGGCCGCCGGAGATCACCCCCCCCAATCCCCTCACTCCCTACGGGGAGCCGGAGCGGGTGGCCCGGCAGATCCACCGGCTGGTCGGGTTCCCCCACTCTGGCGACCTCATCCTGATGGGAAACGTCCGCCCCGACGGCCGGGTCGTGACCTTCGAGGAACAGGTCGCCACCCACGGTGGGTTGGGCGGGGTACAGGAGCAAGCCTTCATCGCCCGGCCCCCCACGGTGAACCTGGGGAGCGTGGAGGGCCCCGAGGACCTGCACCGGCTTTTCGTGGAGCGGTACCTTGGCAACGCAAGCGGGTAAGACGGCCTCACCCCGCCCTACCCCGAACCCCTGGGCTGTGTTATAATCATAGCTGAGAAAACTCGCTCTCGGCGGGTCTGCGACCCGCCGAGAATCCTAGGGAAATCGGTTTGTTGACCAGCTACTGGGTACGTCAGCGGGAATACCTGCTGGAGATCAGCCGAGCGCTGACGGCGCAACTGAATCTGGACGCGGTCCTGAAGAAGGTGCTCCGGGCAGCCACGGAGATGCTGACCGGGCAGTCCGCCTTGATCGCCCTACGCCAGCCAGGCGGGGGCTTCGCCATTCGCGCCGTCTACGGCCTGCCGGTGCGCCTGCTGGGCTACTTCTCCGAGCTCCTGGCAGACATCCCGGAGCGGGCGGGCCACGCCGACTTCTACATCCCCGGCCTGGCCAACAAGCTACATCAGGTAGCCATAGAGACCGGGTTGCCGCTGCGTCAGGTCGTCGCCCTGCCGATGTCCATCGGGCGGGAGCTGATCGGCGTCCTCTACGTCTTCCGGGCCCACGGCGGCAGCTTCACCCCAGAC
Source organism: Anaerolineales bacterium (assembly GCA_015662065.1). GTDB lineage: Bacteria > Chloroflexota > Anaerolineae > B4-G1 > DUEL01 > SZUA-1492. The sequence goes on from DQUX01000173.1 coordinate 3,344, forward strand.
GATCGGCGGATTCTCGCCAGTTTCGCCGACCAGGCTGCCATCGCCGTCCACAACGCCCAGCTATACCGGCGGCTGGCCCAGGAGAAACACCGGCTGGACGCCATCCTGGAGCACAGCGCCGACGGGGTGATGATCATGGACCCAGGCCAGCAGATCACCGTCTTCAACCGGGCCCTCTCGGAACTGACCGGCTGGTCCGCCGCCGAGGCCATCGGCCGCCACCACGACGAGATCATCCGCTGGGAGCGGCTAGAGACAGGGTTGGATCTGGCCCAGGCAGTGGCGGGGGGCTGGCCCCTGGCCCAAGACAGGCAGGGGAAAACCCCCCTGTATGTCGAGGGAGACCTCCGACGGCGAGGGGGCGGCACGGTCAGCGTGGGTATCACCTACGCACCGCTGCTGGACCGGGAGGGCCGTCTGGTCAACATCATCGCCAATGTGCGCGACATCACCCGCTTCCGCGAGGCGGATCGGCTCAAATCCACCTTCGTCTCCATCGTCTCCCACGAGCTGAAGACGCCGGTGGCGACTATCCTGGGCTACGCCGAGACGCTGGCCCGCTCCGACGCCCAGTGGGGACCGGAGACGGCACAGGAGCTGGCGGAGACCATCAAGGACGAGGCCAAGCGGCTCGACCGGCTGATCACCGACCTGCTGGACGTCTCCCGGTTGCAGGCCGGTGCCCTGCCGCTGGCGATGGAGGAGGTGGCCCTGGATATGCTGGCCCGCCGGGTCGCCCAGCGGTTTCAACCCCGGACCGACCGGCACGAGATCAGCATCCGGTTCCCTAAGAACTTTCCTTTGGTAAAGGGGGACCCCATGCGGTTGGAGCAGGTGTTGGATAACCTGGTCTCCAACGCTATCAAGTACTCGCCGGAGGGAGGCAAAGTGCGCATCCGGGGCCGGGTCCGGCCGGAGGAGGTGGTGGTCACGGTCTCCGACGAGGGGATCGGCATCCCCGCCGTCGAGCAGGGACGTATCTTCGACGCCTTCTACCGGGTGGACGACCGCTCGACGCGCAAGACGGGAGGGGCCGGACTGGGGCTCTACCTGGCCCGCGCCATCGTGGAGGCGCACAACGGCCGCATCTGGGTGGAGAGCGAACCGGGAGAAGGTTCTTCCTTCTCCTTCGCCCTCCCCCGCATCGACGGTACGCGATAAGCGATAGACAATCGAGGCGAAAGGACACGCAATGGCTCAAACCCTGGCAAGAGTAACCTGCCCCAACTGCAATCAGCCCTTCACCGCACCGCTGGAGCAGGTCCTGGATGTGGAACTGGACCCCTCCGCCAAGGCCCGACTCCTCTCGGGCCAGGTCAATATCGTGGTCTGCCCCCACTGCGGCATGGGCGGCTCGGTCAATATGCCCTTCATCTACCACGACGCTTCCAAGGACCTGGCCCTGGTGTTCCTGCCGATGGAGGCCGGCCGTCACGATCTGGAGCGACAGCAGCTCATCGGCTCCCTCTCCCGGGCGGTGATGAACCAAATGCCGCCGGAGCAACGGAAGAGCTACCTCCTCAACCCCCAGGTCTTCTTCACCTACGACAGCCTGACCAAGCGGGTGCTGGAGGCCGACGGGATCACTCCGGAGATGATCGAGACCCAGAAGGCCAAGGCGGACCTGTTGAGACGGCTGCTAGAGGCCCCCACCTCCGAAGCACGAAGCACGCTGATCGGCGAGAACGAACCCCTCCTGGATGACGAGTTCTTCCACATCCTCTACGCCAACCTAGCCCAGGCGGAGGCAATGGGACGGCAGGACCTGGTACAGCGGATGCTGGAGGTACGGACGTTGCTCTTCGAGCAGACGGTGCTGGGCCGGCGTCTGGCGGCCCGGGCGGAGGCGCTCCAGGCACTCCAGACGCAGCCTACCCGGGAGAAGCTGGTGGACCTGCTCCTCGGCAGCGACGACCCGGAGACACGGTCAGCGCTGATCACCTTCGGGCAGCCGCTGGTGGATTATCTTTTCTTCCAGACCATCACCCAGCGGATTGAGGCGACCGAGGACGAGACGGAGCGAAAGCGGTTGGAGGACCTGCGGCAAGAAGTGCTCAGCATCCGCGAGGAGATGAAGGAGCAGGCCCGCCAGGTCGTGGATGCGCGACTCGCCCTTGTGCAAGACCTGGTGACGACGGAGAAGCCGGAACTGCTGGCCCGCCGCCGTCTGCCGGAACTGGATGAGCTCTTCTTCAGCGTCCTGGCGGCGGAGATCGAGCAAGCCCGACAGGACGAGGAGTTCGAGGCCGCCGCCCGCCTCCATGAGATCTGGCAGCTGACAATGGGGTTGATCCAGGAGCAGATTCCCCCCGAGATGATCCTGCTGACCCGGCTGTTGGAAGCGGAGGACATCGAGGAGATCCGACAGCTCCTGGAGGCCAACCACCAACTGGTCACCGAGCCCTTCGTGGAGATATTAAAGCAGGTGGAACAGGAGCTGAAGGAGCGGGGGGAAAGCGGGCCGGCCAAGCGGGCGACAGCAGCCCTGGCTATGGCGCAGACGATGGTGAAACCGCAGGAAGGGTTGGTCGCTCCCTGACGAAGAGCAGGGCTAGTCAACTGAAGATAGGGATGAAGTCCGAGAGCCGGTAAGCCCTGCCCCCCTCACCGGTTCTCCAGCCGAAAACCGTGACCGCGCACGGTCACGACATAATTGTGCTCGGGGTCGAGAGCGGCCAGCCGCTCCCGAAGCCGTCGGACCAGGGCATCGATGGCCTGCTCGGAGATGCCCTCCGCCGCCTCCTCCGCCCACACCACGCCGACGATCTCCTCCCTGCTCACCACCCCCCCCTCGGCGTCCAACAGGGTGGTGAGCAACCGGTACTGGGCAGGAGAGAGGGGCGGGGTCAGCTCATGCCCGCCCACGAAGACCCGATGGCTGGCCCGATCCACCCGCAACCCCCGCGTCGGCCCCTCCACCATCAACGGTAGGGTCGCGTCGGCCCCCACGAAGCCCAGCTTCACACATAGCGCGATCTGGATCTCGTCCCCGTCCTCCAGCACCCGCGGCCGGTCCCGCACCTCCTCCCCGTTGACGTGCGTGCCGTTCTTGCTCCCCAGATCGCGCAGCACGTAGACCCCCTCGGCCATCCGCTCAATCCGGGCATGGTGACGGGAGACCTGACGCTCGGGCAGAATCACGTCACAATCCGAACCCCGGCCGATGAGGACCGCGTCCCCCTCAACGAACCAGCGCTGCCCGGAAAGCTCCCCCTCGTAGACGACCAGCATAGGAACCTCGGACCTCTCCATCGCACCTCCTTCTCACCGCATGCTTTCTCTTGGCGTAGGGCAATTGTATGTTCCGGAGAGGAGCCCGCGAATCCCCATTCGCGGGCGCGCCGGAATTCCATTCCGGCGCTACCGCAGGACCGAAGCGCGGAGACCATCTTGACAGAATCCCGGTCTGCTCTATCATGTTGGGTCAGGAGGAGAAGCCACCGTGACCCGACTGCTCAGGCCCGGTACCGTTCTGCGCGAGCGGTACAAGATCCTTGCCTGCGTGGGGCAAGGGGGGATGGGGGCCGTCTACCGCGCCGCCGACCTGCGGTTGGAGGGCCGTATCTGCGCGCTCAAGGAGATCCGCCCCGATCCCGACCTGACCGCCGACGCACTGGCCCAGGCCCAACGCCAGTTCCACCGAGAGGCCAGCGTCCTGGCCCGTCTCGACCATCCCAACCTGCCCAAGGTGTCTGACTACTTCACCGAGGGGGGACGGGAGTACCTGGTGATGGACTTCGTCGCCGGGCGGGACCTGCGCCAGCTCCTGGAGGAGGAGCGGCGAAAAGGGCGTATGCTGGACGAGGAGCGGGTGTTGCGCTGGGCCGACCAGTTGTGCGACGCTCTCTCCTACCTCCACAGTCAGGATCCCCCCGTCCTCCACCGAGATGTCAAGCCCGCCAACATCAGAGAAGCCCCCGGGGGATTGGTCAAGCTGGTGGACTTCGGGCTGGTCAAGTTGCTGGCCACCGACGACGCCCGCACCATCACCGTGCTTCAGGGGCGGGGCACGGTGGCCTATACCCCGCTGGAGCAATACGGCGGAGACACAGGGCACACCGACGGTCGCTCCGACATCTACGCCCTGGGGGCTACCCTCTACCATCTCCTCACCGGCCGGCCTCCCACCGACGCAAAGCAGCGCTTCCTCTATCCCGACAGCCTGATCCCGCCCCGGACCCTCAACCCCCACATCTCCCCCGCCACCGAGCGAGCCATCCTGACCGCCATCGCCATGCACCCGGACGACCGTCCGCCGACGGCGGAGGCCTTTCGCCGGATGCTCCACGACGTCTCCCTCTCCGACACCCTGGCGGTCATCGTGCCCTCTCGCCACGAGTGGCGCCGCGCCCTGACCGAGAACAGCGGCCTGCTGGCATTGGCGGGGGGATTGCTGCTGCTGGCCTTTCTCCTCACCCTCCTGCTGTAGGAGGGCTCGGCCCCGCCCCCCGCACCGCGTCGGTCAGGAGAACCGCCGTCAGGGGGATCGCCGCCCCCCCAAGGGTCACCACACCGGCGGCCCACACCCCGGTCCCCTCCCGCACCCACCCCATCCCCGGCAGACCCAGCGCCAGGTAGATGTAGGCCGCCAGGCCACCCACCGCGCACCAGAGCGCCGCCCGCAACGCCCAGGAGGGGTCCCGCCGGCGCCGCCACCGCCCGACGTACCCCGCCAGAGCCA
>DQUX01000054.1 GCA_015662065.1 Anaerolineales bacterium
CACATCCACCATCCCCGGATAACCGGTAGGGGTAAACTTAGAGATAGCCTGAGAACCGGTAGGAGGTAAGATGATGAAGGGGAAGCGATTCATCCTGATGGCCTTTCTCGCCGTGGCGCTGTTGCTGGGCTCGGTGCCGGCCGTGTCGGCGGCCGAGGGAACCCCGCCCCAGGCAGAGGGGCGAGGCCGCGCGATCCGCGGGCAGGTGACCGCCATCACCGGCCGCACCCTCACCGTGCGGACGACGGGCGAGGAGGTGCGGGTGGTCACCGAAGAGCACACAGTCTTCCGCGTGCCTGGGGTAGAGAATGCCTCCATCGACGACATCTCTGTGGGGGATAAGATCATCGCCCTCGGTCGGTGGAGCGGGCCGACCTTCCACGCCCGGGTCGTGGCGGTGATACCGGCCGAGCACCAGCGCGCCCGGGTCGGCGGGCAGGTGGCGGCCATCGACGGCCGCGACATCACGGTCAACACCCGCTCCGGGGAGAGGGTGGTGGTCCGCACCGATGGCGACACCGCCTTCCGCATCCCGGGGGTAGAGGAGCCGGGGCTCGACGACATCCACGTGGGCGACCTAGTTGGGGCTGTCGGAACCTGGAACGAGGACGGCAGCCTGCAGGCGGCGGTGGTGGTCGTGCCGCGGCAGGCGGAGCGCCGCGGCCGGCTGGTGGGGGAGGCCGCAGCCATCGAGGGAACAACCCTCACCCTCACCACCCGGGGCGGGCGGCAGATAGTTCTGACGACCGATGAGGGGACCGCTTTCCACGTGCCCGGGGTGGAGCATGCCACCCTGTCCGACGTGCAGGTGGGCGACCGGGTGGCGGCGGAGGTGGAAACGCGGGAGGGCGCGCTCTATGCCCGGACCGTGGCGGTGTTTCCGCAGCAGGCCGCCCGGGTCGCCGGGCAGGTGAGCGCCATTGAGGGCACAACCCTGGTGGTGGAGACGAAGCACGGCCCGGTGCAGGTTCTCACCGACGCCAGCACCCTCTTCCGCATCCCCGGTGTGGAGAACCCCTCGCTGGAGGATGTCCACGTGGGGGATGGGGTGGTGTGCGGCGGCCAGTGGGAGGGCGAGACCACGTTCCAAGCCCTGGCGGTGGTGGTGCCTCGGGGAGGGCAAGGGCCGGGCCGACCCGGCACCATCCGGGGCCGGGCTACCCAGGTGGGCAGCGACCAACTGACGGTGGGCACAGCCCAGGGGCCGGTCACGGTGCTGGTGGGTGAGGGGACCGTCATCCGTGTGGAGGGGGTGGAGAACCCCTCGCTGGCGGACATTGGGGTAGGAGACCCAGTCGGCGTGCGGGGCCAGTGGAACGAGGACGGCACCCTCCAGGCGGAGGGGATAGCGGTCTTGAGACAGAGGAACCGGGATCGGCAATCCCCTGCGCCCGGGTCGGAGGGCCGGTCCTTCTCCCCCCGCTCCCTCTCCGCGCCAGCGGCCCCATAATGGACCGGTTCATTCAGCAAGAGCAGTCTCCGTAGGGGCGGGCCTTAGGCCCGCCTTTCCCTACAGGGCCCGGATGAGGAGCAGGCCGATCAAGCTGACGACCAGCCCTAGGTAGAGCAGCAGGTCCACCTGGGCCATCCAGCCGATGACCGGCCAGGGGGGCAGCAGTTGAAAGACGAAATTGAGCAAGATCAACCCCAGGCCGACGAACACCGGCAGCCCCGGCACTCGGGCCAGGAACTCGCTGATGCGCTTTATCCACTCCGCCATACGTCCCTCCTGCGCGGGGATTGTAGCACAGCCTGGCGCCGGCGTCAACGATGGACGTGGATTCCGGCTTTGCCCGTTCTCGGGAACGTGCTACAATATTGCCCTGTTGTTCCCCTCGACCCGAAAGGAACCGCTCGATGGACGCTCACACTATGGACCACGTCCGTTATCTGGCCGAGACCATCGGCCCTCGCGGCTCGACCACACCCCAGGAGGTGGAGGCGGCCCGTTACGCCGCCCGGGTGCTCCGGGCGGCGGGGCTGGAGCCGGTGACCGAGCCCTTTACCAGCGCCCGCTCCGCCTGGTATCCCTACGCCCTCTTCTCCGGCCTGGTGTTGGTGGGTGAGGCGCTCTTCTGGGCCGGTGGCCGCGGGGGAGCGGTCGCCGCGCTGGTGCTGACGCTGCTGGCCCTGGCCTCGGCGCTGCTAGAGCTGGCCTTCCGCCCCAATCCCCTGCGCTGGCTCCTGCCCAAGGGACGCAGCCAGAACGTGTGGGCGCGCCTCGAGCCCCGCGACGAGGTGCGGGAGCAGGTGGTGCTGCTGGGCCACCTGGATACCCATCGCACCCCCCTCGTCTTCTCCACCGACCGGTGGACCCGGCTGTTTGGCCAGTTTGTCCCTATGGGCCTGGCCTCCGCCGTCGCTCTGATCGTGCTGTTCGCCGTCGGCGCTGTGGCCCCTGGGGGGGTGTGGCGGCCTCTCTCCCTCCCCTTCGCCCTGATCGCCCTGGGGCTACTGGTCGTCACCCTCCAGGCCGACCTCACCCCCTACACCGCCGGCGCCAACGACAACGGCACCGGCGCGGGGGTGGTGCTCAGCCTGGCGGAGCGGCTGGCGAGGGAGCCGCTGGCCCACACCGCCGTGTGGGCGGTGCTCTCCGGCTGCGAGGAGGTGGGCTGCTACGGGGCCGAGGCCTTCGCCCAGGCCCACCGGGACGAGCTGGGGCGGCCCGTCTGGATCGCCGTGGACGGCGTGGGTGGCAACGGGGCAAGTCCGAGCTACCTGACCCGCGAAACCTTTCTGCTCACCACCCACAGCGACCCCCACCTGCTCGCGCTGGCCGAGCGGGTCGGGGCCCGCCACCCGGAGCTGGACGTCCACCCCCGCTCCTTCAGGGGGGCCTACACGGAGGGGGCCATCGGCGGCAAGTACGGGTTCCGGGTCCTCTCGGTGGGAGCCCACCGGCGCGACGGGGTCTTCCCCGAGTGGCATCGGCCCACCGACGTGGTGGAAAACGTGGATCCCAGCGCGGTCGAGCGGGCCGAGGCGTTTCTGTGGGCGCTGCTGCAAGAGATAGACCGGCAGGCAGGGGAGGGAGAGGGCCCGGCGTGAATGCCACCGGTGTCCCCTTCAACGCCCAGCAGGTCAGCATCGAGACAGCCGGGGCATCCACACCACCACCTTATTGATGTGGCTTTACCTCAACCAGGGGTTCACGCGCCTTTCCCGCCCCACCGTCGTCTGGGGGCCGTGGCCGGGGTAGAGGACGGTGTCGTCGGGCAGGGAGAAGAGGACCTCACGGATGGACCGCATCAACGTGTCCCAATCCCCACCGGGGAGATCGGTGCGGCCCACCCCCATCGCAAACAGCACGTCCCCGTCGAAGGCCGCCCCATCCTCCTCCAAATAGAAGGTCACCCCGCCGGGGGAGTGGCCGGGGGTCTCCAGCACCTGGAATTGAAGCGTGCCTACCTTCAGCGCCTGACCACCTTCCAGCTCTACCTCCGGCAGGGGGCTCTCCTTCACCAACACGCCGAACCAGGATGCCCCGCCTCGGGCCTGTAGGATGGGCAACTCTGCCGGGTGGAGGGCCAGGGCCGCCCCGGTGGCGGCCACGACCTCGGCGTTGGCCGCCATATGATCGAAGTGACAATGGGTGTTGAGCACGTAGCGAACCGTCAGGCCCATCTCCTCCACGGCCTGGAGAATCCGCTTCGGATTCCCCCCCGGGTCGATCACCACCCCCTCCCGAGACCCCTCGCAGCCCACCAGATAGCAGTTGGTCTGCGTGATACCGACGGTGATAGAGCGCAGCAGCATCCAGACCTCCATGTGCCAGGTTGTGGGGCCTCATTATACTGGTTTGACCTTTTGGCGCAAGGGTGGTAAAATATTTATGCAGGACGAAGTAAGTTCTGGTTGGAGGCATAAGACCGTCCAGGCTTGCGGAGGCCGGACGGTCTTTTTGTTCCCGCGGGGTTGCTTCGCCTGTGAATCACAAGAATCAAGGAGTAGAAGAACGTGAGTGAGAGAGAGACCGGAACCGTCAAATGGTTCAGCGACGCCAAGGGGTATGGCTTCATCTCCCGTGAGGCCGGGGAAGACGTCTTCGTCCATTTCTCGGCCATCGAGGGGGAGGGATTCCGCTCGCTGCGCGAGGGCCAGCAGGTCGAATTCGCCGTCGAGCGGGGGCCCAAGGGGCTGCAAGCCGTCCACGTGAGGGCGCTGTAGCCAAGCGTAAGCGGCCGCGCGCCGCGTTCTGGGGGAGAGATAATGTCTAAAAAACTGTACGTCGGTAACCTGAGTTACACGACAACCGAGACGGCCCTGACCGAACTCTTCGGGACGGTTGGGGAGGTGCTCTCCGTGAAGATCATCACGGACCGTATGACGGGCCGGTCCCGAGGCTTCGGCTTCGTCGAGATGGCGGAGCACGATGCCGCCCAACAGGCCATCAACCAGCTCAACGGCCGGGTGGTGGACGGACGGGCCATCAAGGTCGCAGAGGCACGTCCGCAACGGCCCTACGGACAGCGGGACGAACGACGCGGCGGAGGCCGCTACCGTTTCTAGGGCCTAGCCCAGCCTGACCGGCAAATCAAAACAGGCCGCATGGCTCCTCCGCAGGCCGTGCGGTTTGTGGTTTGACAATGTCACATCATGCTCTGAGGGGGTCTGTGATCCCCGACTTGGGCTGAAAATGATAGCTTTCGGCCATAGACGCGGGTCACAGACCCGCTTGGAGCGAGTTTTCTCAACTACTGATTATGCTCTGAGGGGGTCTGTGACCCCCGACTTCTAGCTCCTGACCGGTCTG
>DQUX01000108.1 GCA_015662065.1 Anaerolineales bacterium
CCCCACCCCCACCCCCCGGCCAGTCCCGCTGGAGAACGGCGACTTCGAGGACATCCTGCCGGACAGCGTGCCCGGGTGGGAGGTGGCGGCAGTGGTCAACTGGGAACCGGGCGATGACTTCAATCCGGATACCTCCTACGCCCGCCCTGAGTTCAAGCCCGCCGACGACTCCCGCCGGCTCATCACCGGCTCCACCCTGCAGATCCAGACCTTCCAGTGGGTCAAGTTCAAGGTGACCCTGTACCAGATCGTCGAGGTGGAGCCCGGGAGCCAGGTGTGGTTCGAGGCGAAGGCCAGGGGGTACTCCAGCGGGGCCAGTATTCGGGTGCAGGTGGGGATCGATCCCCACGGCAGGGCGGCCTGCGAGGGAGGGTTGTGGGGAGAGCTGCGCCTCGTCGATCAGACCACCGGCGTGGTCACCCTCCATTCACCGGAGGGGGTGGTGGGGCCAGAAGGCCGGGTGACGGTCTGCCTCTTCGCCGAGCCCCAGTACGCTCTGATCCACAACGCCGCCTTCTTCGACGACGCAGAGCTATGGGCGCTGTCCGGAGGGGACTGAGCCCTCCCTTACACGATCCGGGCCTCGGCTCCCGTCTCCTCCTCTATCGTGGCGACGAGAGCTTCCAGGTCGGCAGGCCGAAAGGCGCTCTCCTCCCCCGTCGGTCGGCCCAGGATGACGAGATCCGCTCCTTCCTCCCGCACGGCGCCGACCAGCTCCTCCCGTAGCTCCCCCCGGCGGATGCGAACCTCCGTCTGGACCCCCGCCGCTACCGCTCGCTCCTGGGCCATCATCAGCAGGAACTTCCCCATGCGGGCCATCTCCTCCACCATCACATCCGGCCGGACGGCCCGCTCCGTCCGGTCCAGAAAGTGGGTATCCACGACGAACAGGAAGATCAGGGGCTTCCCTTGCTCCTTAGCCAGGCCGATGGCCGCATCCTGGGTGCGGTAGCTGGCCGCGCCCCCCCTGGTCGGACACAGGATCTTTCCCATCGAGCACCCCCTAGAAGCGGATGAAAAGCCACAGAGTCCCCACGGCCACGGTGATCAGCAGTGCGGGGAAACCGACTTTCAGGAAGGCGCGGTAGGTGATCGGGTAACCGGCCCGCTCGGCGATCCCGGCCGTCACCAGGTTGGCCGAGGCGCCGATGAGGGAGCCGTTCCCCCCCATTGCTGAGCCGATGGACAGGCTGTAGAAGAGCACCTTGTTGCCAGCCCCCGGCAATGTGCTGCTCAGGAACCCCACGATCGGGAGCATAGCGGCGGTGAAGGGGATGTTGGCGATCACCGTCGAGAAAAGGGCGCTGGCCCACACCACCACCAACACCGCCGTCGTCGTGCTCCCCCCTATGACGGTGCTGAGGCCAGCGGCGATTAAGCTGATGAGGCCGACCTCCTGGATCGCCCCCACTACGATGAAGAGGGCGATGAAGAACATCAGCGTGGTCCAATCCACCACCTTCAGCATCTCTTGAATGTCGGCGCGGACGATCAGCAGCATCGCCACCGCGCCCAGGATTGCCGTGACCGCCGGAACCAGGTGGAATTGCTCCCCCAGGACGAAGAGGGCGATCACCCCCAGGAAGACCCCTCCTGCCTTGCGCAGCCTTCCCGGCCGGGTGATGCGGGCGTTCTCCGCCAGTTGGGCCAGCAGGGCCGGGGAGGCCATCCTGCTGGCGGCCCGGTATTCCTTGCGGAAGAGCAGGAGGACGTAGAGGGTCAGCGCCGCCTGGGCCATGAGAACCCCGGGGGTGAGGTTGCCCAGGAAGTCGTTGAAGGTGATGTCGGCGTAGGAGCCGATCAGGATGTTGGTGGGCGTGCCGATGAGGGTGCTGATCCCGCCCACGTTGGAGGCCAGCACCTCCGGTATCAGGAGCGCCAGAGGGTCCACCCCCAGCGTGAGCCCGATCTGGAGGGTGATGGGGGCCACCAGCAGCATCGTCGTCACGTTATCCAGGAGCGCTGAGGAGATGGAGGTCAGGAGCATCAGGATCGTCACCAGCAGCCAGATCCGGCCGCCGGAGAGGCGGTAGGCCTGGTAGGCCAGCCACTGGAAGATGCCGGTCTCCTCGATCACGCCGATGACGATCATCATGCCCATCACCAGGAAGATGACGTTGAAGTCCACGTACTCGATCGCCTGCTCGAAATCGAAGATGAACAGCCCCTCACTGATCGGTCGGCCAACCAGGCTGACGCCCAGCACGATCGCCACACCCAGGAGCGCGGCCATCGTGCCGTGGAGCCGCTCGGTGGCGATAAGGGCCAGCATCCCCACGAAGGTGAGGGTGGCGACCCAGAAGCCGGCTGTCAGCCGTCGCCGGAGGAGGATGTCTGGCAGGCGGATAGCGGAGCCATCGTGAAGGCGTTGCAGGTCCTCCCACATCGCCTCCCACGTGGTCGGATAGAAGTGGGGATGAGTGATCACCAGCCGGACCGCGTTCACCCCCTCCGTGGGGAGGTCCACCACAAAGACGCCGTCCTCCTGGCTATCCGCCTCTGTGTACGGCTCCTCCTCCCCGTTCAAGTAGAGGGTCACCCGCGCCCTCCGCACCGGCTGTTGTTGGAAATCCAGCACCCGTCCGGCCAGGGCCGGACCGCCGGAGGCCAGGGCCGGCGCGTGTCGGGCAGCGGCCCACAACAGGATGGCCAATCCCAGCAGCAGAAGCAACGGCCCGGCCGTCCACCGCAGAGACCTCATTACTTCCCTTCCCCTGCCCCTCCCTGTTTCCATCTCTCGCACGCTACCAACCCCCAATTCGAATCGTCCTCCGCAGCCAGGACACGGCCGCTGGTTCATACTTGCGCACCATAAGCACCGAACAGCCCGCCCCATCGGCGACCCGGTCCGGGATGGAGCCGAAGAGGAGGTTTCTCAGGAACCATTCCTCCGAGGCCCCGATAGCGACCAGGTCGTATCCCCCCTCCGCGGCCTCCGCCAGGATGCCGCCCACCACCGATTCGTCCCGCCTCAGGCGGAAGGTGAGGCTCTCGGGGGTTTCCTCCAGCACGTCCTCGACCAACTGGCGCAGGACCTCCATCTCCACTTCCATATCCACCGCCCCGGATTCGGGGAGGATGCGCAGGGCGGTCAGGGAGCCTCCCTCGGCCCGGGCGATGTCCCATCCCAGCTTCAGGGCCAGGCGGGCGTGCGGGCCGCCGCCGACCGGGACGAGGACGCGCCCGCTGTTCCCCTCCTCTATCCCCCGGTCGCGCAGCACGGCCACATCGCACTTGGCGCTGTACACCACGTCTTTGACCACGCTTCCCGCGACCCGTTGCGTGGATAGCTGGCCGCGCCAGCCCATCAGGATCATCCCCACGCCCCCCCGGGCCTCGGCCACGCCCAGGATGCCGGATGACACACTCCGCGCCGCCCGCAGGAGGGGGCGCACCGGCACACCCTGCTCGTGGGCATAATCCGCCACCTGTTTGAGCAGCATTTTGCGGCCGTTCTCCCCCCTATCCAGCATCTCCTGGGCCAGCTCCAACGGGGTCGCCCCGGGGATCTTGACCACCGACAGGGCGGCGAGGGTGGATTCCTCCCTGGCCCGGCCCAGGATGACCGCCATCCTGATCAAGCCCCTGGCGGTCAGGGGGTTGGCCACCGGCACCAGGATCTCATGCCGGGCGGCCTCCACCGTCTGGGCTGCTACCTCCACTACCCGGCCCACCGGCCGGCGCAACTGATAGACGATCAGCCCCACACCGATCAGCCCGATCCCTACTACCAGGGCATGGAGCTCGGTGAACACCTCGACGACGATGATGCCCAGGCAGCCTAGGATCGGCGTCACGGGGTACCAGGGGGTGCGGAAGGCCCGCTCGACGTTGGGGAACTTGCGCCGCAGCAGGATCACCGAGACATTGGTGAAGAAGACCACGAACATATAGCCGAAGTTGGAAACGTAGCTCAGGAACACCTCGTCGCCCGAGATAGCGGCCAGGGCAATGAAGGCTCCGCTCACGAGGATGGCGGGCAGAGGGGTTTTCAGGCGGGGATGGACGCGGGAGAGAAAGGCCGGCAGGTAGCCATCTCGGCTCAGGGCCAGGGCCACCCGGGCGGAGCTGAGCGACGCCGTGTTCAGCGAGGTGACGGTGGCGACCATCCCCGCCAGCCCCAGCAACGGAGGCCCCCACCCCCCCAGAAAGTTGGCGGCGGCAGCGGAGAGGGGAACGGAGGAGGCAGCCAACTGTGGGATCGTGAGGATGCCCAGGGCCACGAAGGCAACGGCGCAGTAGACGAGGGCACAGATGAAGATGGTGCCCACCACGGCGACGGGGATGTTCCGTCCCGGCTCTTTGGCCTCCTCTGCGGTGGTGGCGATCACCTCGTACCCCACGAAGAGGACGTTGACCATCGTGACGGCCTGGAAGATCTTGACCATGTTCTCGATCGTTCCTTCGTAGATGAAGAAGCCGCCGCTCCCGTTGAAAGTGGCCCAGGAGAAGCCGCCGGGCAGGATCAGCCCCAGGATCACGAAGAGGCCCAGCGATCCCAGCAGGAAACCGGCCAGGATCAACTGGGTGCGGCCCGCCTCTTGGCTTCCCCGCAGGCTGATGAGGGTGAACAGGGCGATGAAGCCCACGGCGGTCAGAGGGATCGGGAGGAAGGGCAGGAAGATCTTGAGGGAGTAGGCAGCCCCCACCGCCGAAAGGGCAGCGTAGACCATGCTGCTAAACCAGCTCACCCAGCCCACGCTGAAGGGCAAAATCCCTGTAGTTGCTTTACTGATGTAGGCGTAACCGCCGCCGGCGACGGGGAAGCTGGAGGCCAGCTCCGCATAGGAGAGGGAGTTGGGCAGCGACTGCAGTCCGGCCAGGAGAAAGACGAGGATCACCGCTGGCCCCACCAGCCCCGCCGCGTGGCCGGTGAGCACGAAGACGCCGGCGCCCATCGTGCCACCGATGCCCAACATCAGAATCTGAGCAAGCCCCAGGGTGCGAACCAGTTGTTTTCTTGGCATTGGGAGTGATCTCCTTGTTGCTGCTGAACACTGCTCTCGAGGGGCCAGATTACCACCGCATGCGACGCAAGCAATAGTACCATTATAGTCAAATCCCGGTCATTGGCGAATGGGAGGATAGGGCGATCGCGTTTTCTGGACGGTAGCGCCGGAATCCCATTCCGGCGCGCCCGCTTATGGGTAATCACCAAGAGAATCGCTGGTGATTACCCTGTTACATATAATAGAGTTGCGCCG
>DQUX01000249.1 GCA_015662065.1 Anaerolineales bacterium
CAATCCGTTCTCTTTCATCGGCTCCTCCTCAGGTGTTGATGCCTTAATTATACACCAACTCCTAATGGGGAGACCGCCTGGAAAGGAGATCGGGAGATGGACAAGGGAACGATCACGATACTGGTAGGCACCTACGTTGTGGGCAGTGGCGGGATCGTCCAGGACAACACGCGGGAGGTGCAGTTTGAGGGGGAGGAACTGGCCCGGCGGACGGAGTACGGCTACCACAAGGGAAACATCACTGATACGCGGGGCGTGACCGAGACCCTTTACCGCACCGAGGACGGGCGGTTGATAATCCACGTGGAGGACTGGCGCCGCCGGCAAGGGGAGCCGACGACGTACAGCCTGTTTGAGGTCACGGAGAAGGACCTGGGGATCGGCGGGCGCTTTGAAGCGCTGGGGCGGGAAGCGGGCTTCGGCAGGCCCCTGACCATCGATGAGGCGTTGGCCCCTCAAGAGCAGGCCTGTGAAGCATAACAGGGCGAACACGGCGGGGGTGGCAGCCTGGGGACGCCCCCGCCCGACACGGAGGTGCAGGGTGAACCGACATAAACCGATCAGGGAATGGGTGACCACCAGAGAGGCAGCAGAACTGACAGGGTACGACCCGGCCTACATCCGGGTCCTGGCGAAGCAGGGGAAGGTGGAGGGCTTCAAGGCGGGCCGGGACTGGCTGGTGAGCCGGGAAAGCGTGCTAGGGTACAAACGACGGATGGACGCCTTGGGGCCGCAGAAACACAACCCCTGGCAGGAGGACCTGACCACCGATGGGCGGGGGAGGCAGCAATGACCGGCAATGGGAGCAACAGACGGCTGAACGGCCTATGGCTCGCCTTTTCCCCCGACACACCTGAGAGGCAGGCGATGGCCCGCTTCACGGAGAAGTATGGCTACCCGCTGTGTGAAATCCATCGGAGCGGGGGACTGCTGCTGGTGGGTCCCATCGATAGGACTACCCGAACAGATCTTCCCAATCCCGGTAGGTTCCCTCACTCCGGCGGGCGATCCGCCCGATGAGGATGACCTGCTCCTCATCGAAGACGCGGTAGATCACCCGGTAGGGACCGATGCGCAGACGGTACACGTTGGGGGCGAGTTCTGATACCAGGGGGGCGGGGCTCCTCTGCCAACTGGCGGATGGCGGTGATGACCTGCTTCCGGTCGGCTGGGGAAATGCGGCGGAGTTCGCGGCGGATGCGGGTGTTGATGGCCTCAATCCGATACACCAGCCGCTTCCTCCGCTTCGATCTCGGCTACAACGTCATCGAAGGGACGGCCCTCACCGGCCCGATATCGGCCTCCCGCATTGCCAGCAAGTCCTTCAGGTCCTCGATGCGGCTCTGGAGGGAGAGGTAGGCATCGTATGGGAGCGACACCAGACGGGTCTTGCCTCGGGTGAGCAGGACGGGTCGATCCCCCTCAGCGACCAGGCGGAAAAGGTCATCGAGGTCCTGGACCTCGCGAGTAACGACCAACTGAACGGTTACTTCGGACATAGGGACCTCCCGGGCCTCATTATACCACGGTGGCGACAAGGATACCAGACGACCACCGGCAACGTCACCAGAGGAGGGAATCGATGAACGTCGGGTTGGACGTGGGTTATAGCGCGGTGAAGGCGGTGAGCGGAGAGCGGCGGGCGACCTTCCCTTCGGTGGTGGGGACGCCCGATAAGGCCCGCTTCTCCCTCTCCGGCGGCCATTCCATCATCCTGACCCACCCTGATCACGTCCAGGTGGGGGAGGGGGCGGTCACCCAGAGCCGCTTCCTCCGGCGGCGGGAGGACCGGCACTGGGTGGAGAGCGCAGAGTGGTATGCCCTGGCGCTGGCTGCCTTCACCGAGTTGACGGTGGCGAAGATGGTAGAGTTGCGGATCGTCACCGGCCTCCCCGTGGCCTTCTACGGGGACCGCCAGGTGGTCAGGGACCGGCTCCTGGGTTCTCACAGGGTCCAGCGGGAGGGACGGCACGCCCAGACCCTCAAGGTGGTGGACTGTCGGGTCATCCCCCAGCCCTTCGGTGCGCTGCTGGCGGCCTGCCTGGACGACCGGGGCCGGATTGCTGACCGAGACCTGGCGACAGGGGCGATGGGAGTGATCGACGTGGGCGGCAAGACCACCAACCTCCTCTCCGTCAACCACCTCTCCGAGATCGGTCGGGAGACGGCCAGCGTCAACGTGGGGGCCTGGGATGCAGTGCGGGCGGTGAAGGACTACCTGGCCGAACACTACCTTGGGCTGGAGGATCTGCGGCCCCACCAGGTGGTGGAGGCGGTGATCCGGCGACGGGTGCGGTACTACGGCGAGCCGGTGGACCTGAGTGGGGTAGTGGAAGAGGTCTTGGAGCCACTGACGGAGCAGGTGTTGGCGGAGGCTACCCAGTTGTGGAACGGCGGGGCCACTCTGGATGCCATCCTGGTCAGCGGCGGCGGAGCGCTGCTCCTAGGGCCGTATATCTGCCGTCACTTCCGCTATGCGCGGGTGGTGGAGCCGGTCTTTGCCAACGCCTTGGGCTTTTGGCGCTTCGCCCAGCGGCTGGCGGGACGGTAGTGCCCGGCAATGATTGCCGGGCAATGCCGAGAGGGGCCAGGCGATGCAGATGACCATATCCTTCACCTTGGACACGGAGGCGGATCGAGACATCCTCCGCTGGCTGGAGCAGCAGGAGAACCGGAGTGCAGCAATACGGGAGGCGATCCGCCAACACATCAGCGGCGGGGTAACCCTGGGGGACGTGTACCAGGCGGTGAAGGACCTGGAACGGAAGTTGCGGGCCGGAGCGGTGGTGACCGGCAACACCACCGATGAGAAGGACCGGAAGGAGCCTCCTGAGGCGGCAGCAGCACTGGACGCGCTGGCGGAACTGTGAACATCTGAGGGGATGACAAGCGGTAGCGACTGTGGTATAGCGGTGGATCAAGATACGACAAAGCCCCGGACGCTAGCAACCCGGGGCCGTGGTGGGAGGACCTTGGCAAGGCCCACCACCGACTTGAATTCTATCACAAGAGGATGACCTTGGCAATGGAGGTGCTGACCGAACTTCTCCAGACTTTGAGGGCTGCAGTCGAGGACCGAGACGTGGGCTATCTGGTCTCCTGGTGGTTCTGGCTGCGGGGTGGTACTGATCCAGAGGCGCGATACCGGATCACCGAAAAGGGGAGGACTTTCCTGGTAAGGAGGACCCTGGCGATGATTGACAGGCGGATGCTGGAGTATCAGGCGGACCGGATCGAAACAGTCCTGACGGCCCACCGCTGCCCAGGACGGGTAACTGGCGGACGGGTGACACCCTGGTTGATCCGCTTCGACGTGATCCCACGTCCTGGCGTGAAGGTGGCTGCGGTCAAAGCGCTGGCAGAAGAGTTGGCGCTGGCTCTGAACGTCCCCGCAGTGCGGGTGGCACGGCGAGGGGCCGCTATCGCGGTAGAAGTTCCCAGGATGAACCTTCCACCCATCCGCCTGCTCCCTCTGCTCCGGATGGTGACCGACATTCCCCCTGTAACAGCGATCCTGGGGATGGACGAGGAGGGAGTCCCTATACTGATCCGCCTACCCTCCCCATCGGTGGCGCACATCCTGGTGGCGGGGACAACGGGGAGTGGGAATACGGCCCTGCTGCGAACGATAGCCCTCTCCCTGGCGCTTTGCCATCCCAACCCACGGGGCCTAGCCCTGGTGATGATGGATCCTCGGGGATCCGGCCTCGAGTGCTTCGACGGCCTTCCCCACCTATCGAGGCTGGTGATCAGGGATGCGAGGGATGCGGTGGAGGTGCTGACGAGCCTGCTGCGGCTGATGGAGCAGCGAGACCGCAGAGGGGAGACGGCCCCGCCGGTGGTGGTCTTCATCGACGAACTGGCGGACCTGCTGATGGTGGGAGGCAAAGAGGCGGAGACCCACCTGACCCGCCTGGCCCAGCGAGGGCGCGGCGCGGGGACCCACCTTGTTGCGGCCACCCAGAAGCCCACGGCGGCGGTCGGCAGCCTGGTCAAGGCGAACTTCTCCGCCCGCCTGGTGGGAAAGGTGGCCAGCGTGGAGGATGCACGAGTTGCAGCAGGTAGATCAGGGACAGGAGCAGAGCGGCTGGAAGGGCGGGGCGACTTCCTGGCGATTGCGGAGGGTCGGGTGATCCGCTTCAAAGCGGCCTTCGTCACCGAGGAAGAACTGGAGAGGACGCTGGACCGTCTGGGACGGCGACGCCCCTCCCTGTCAGACGGGAACGGAGGGGCGCAAAAAGGCGCGAAAGAGAATATGATCAGGCCGTCCCAATCCAGGTGATCACCGTGAACCTTCCCGGCCCGCCCGAGCCTTCTCCCGACCAGATAGAGATCCTGGCGGAGCGGCTGCGGCACTGGTGGGAGAGGCATGGCGGGGAATGGGGAGCCAAGACGAGGGCGGTCAAATACTTGTTCGGGGAGGACGCCCCTCCAGGGGGCTACTTCTGGGAGGCGACGATGAGGGCAATAGAGCGACTGGAGAATTCTACTTCTACTTCTACCCCGCAAAAGAAGTCGCATATGAGCAGCGACGGATGGGCTGCGGCCTTTCTGGAGTGGTAGAGGTAGAAGTAGAAATCGGAGGTGGATGATGATGCACGACTATCAGGGATACTACCCTCCTCCCCCTCCCCCGCCCCAGCCCCGGCGGAGGCGGTGGGCTGGCTGAGCCTACATCGGGCCGGTAGCGCTGGTCATCATCGGGGTGGCGGTCTACGTCCTGCTGAACCGATTGAGCGATGAGGTGCTGACAGTGATCGCAACGGTAGGGTGCGCGGCTGGGGTCTCCCTCCCTGGCCTGCTGCTGGCGTTGACAGTGCTCCTGCGGCGGGCGGAGGAGAGCGGGCGGAGGGCAGTCCAACAACAACCCCAAGTAATGCCCCCGATCGTGCTCCCCCCAACGGTAATCCAGCCCCACCAGTTACCCACCCAACAACCTCCACCGGCGACCTGAGGGGAAGCGCCCGCCCCACGGCGATTCACAATGGTAGGGGAGGAGTAATACCGATTGCCTGTTGAAAAACCGTGTTTCTATGGAAGGGGCCGTGCATCGTTCTGAAAACAAGTGGCCGGGCGGCAACACGGGCGCGAGCAGCTCCTTCTTCTGGAGTGTTCCTTGGGCCTGGGCTACCGCTTCTTGTATCCAATCCCGGCCGGCCGGGCTTTTCACCCTTTCCGGGTCGGCGGCGAGCCGCTGCAACTCGCGCTC
>DQUX01000275.1 GCA_015662065.1 Anaerolineales bacterium
GGGGGTGGGGTTCCCTCCCCTGGCGCAGGCGGCCAGCATAGTCGCCAGGAGCAGCCAGAGCATCGGCGATCTTCTCACGGGTAGGATTATAGCGGGGAACGGCCTGGCTGTCCAGCGGCCCTCAGGTATTTGCTCCCCTCCCCCTGTCTGCACTTCCCTATCGCTCCGATTTGGGGTATAATCCTCCCGTTGGGCAAATATACGTGAAGGAGCAGCGACCCGTGAGTGAGCGACTGCGTATCCTCATTGCCAAACCCGGGCTGGATGGCCACGATCGGGGGGCGAAGGTGGTGGCCCGGGCCCTCAGGGATGCGGGGATGGAGGTCATCTACACCGGTCTGCGGCAGACGCCGGAGATGATTGTGGAGGCGGCTCTTCAGGAGGATGTGGATGCGATAGGGTTGAGCATCCTTTCCGGTGCCCATATGACCCTGATTCCCCGGGTGATCGAGGGGTTGCGGGAGGCCGGGCTGGACCAGGTCAGGGTTTTTGTGGGGGGCATTATCCCCGACGAGGACGTCGCTGCCCTGGAGGAGCTGGGCGTGGCCGCCATTTTTGGCCCCGGGACCTCCACTCAGGTCATCACCGATGTCGTCCGTCGCCACCTGACCGGGGGCTAGCGTGGAACTGGTCCCACGGGTCTTAGGGGGGGACCGGCGTGCGCTGGCCCGGCTGATCTCCTTCATCGAGGACGATGGGCCAGCTGCCCGCGCGGCCCTGGCGGCCCTATATCCCCACACCGGCCGTGCCCATATCGTAGGCGTGACCGGCGCGCCTGGCACCGGCAAGTCCACCCTGGTCAACGAGCTGGCGAAGGCCCTTCGCGCTCAGAGCCGCTCCGTCGGCATCGTGGCGGTGGACCCCACCAGCCCCTTCACCGGCGGCGCGCTTCTGGGAGATCGGGTGCGGATGCGGGACCTGGCGGGCGACCCTGGGATCTTCATCCGCAGTATGGCGACGCGGGGTAGCCTGGGAGGGCTGGCGCAGACCACCGGGGACGTGGTGAAGGTGTTGGACGCGGCCGGCTTTGAGGTGGTTCTGGTGGAGACGGTAGGGGTGGGCCAGGCGGAGGTGGACGTCGCCCGCACCGCCCATACCACCGTCGTTGTGGAGGCTCCGGGGCTGGGGGACGAGGTGCAGGCGCTGAAGGCAGGGCTCCTGGAGATCGCCGATGTCCTGGTGGTGAACAAGGCGGACCGGCCGGGGGCGGGCCAGACGGCGCGGGCGTTGGAGGTCACCCTGGACCTGGGGCGGAACAATCGGGGGGAGGGCGATTGGCGGCCGCCTATCCTCAAGACTGTGGCGCTGGATGGGACGGGGGTGGAGGAGGTGCTGGGGGCGGTCGCTGATCACCGAGCCTACCTGCGGGAGAGCGGCCTGTGGGACCGGCGGGAGCAGGAGCGGGTCCGGGTGGATCTGGTGCGGATGCTGGAGCGGGAGCTGGTGGGCCGGCTGGTGGAGCGGGTGGGGGAGGACGCGCTGGAGGGGTGGGTAGAGCAGATCGTAGCAAGGAAAGTGGATGTGTATACAGCGGTGCAGACGATCCTAAAGGCGGACCCGGCTGGTGAACGAGCGATGTCATCTTGAAGAGGGGAGAGTACGATGATCGAAGGGGAGAAGGTGCGGCTACGACCTGTCGAGCGGGAGGACCTGCCTCGCTACGTCCGTTGGTTCAGTGATCCCGAGGTCCGCCGTCACCTCTCCGTTTACCTGCCCTTCTCGCTGGCCCAGGAGGAGCGGTGGTACGAGGGGCTGCAGGAGCGGCTCCGGCGCAACGAGGCTGTGGTGTTGGCCATCGAGACGTCCGAGGGAATCCACATCGGCAACATCGGCCTGCACGGGATCAACTGGAAGGATCGCAGCGCCGAGTTGGGGATAGTTATCGGCGAGAAGGAGTACTGGGGCCAGGGATACGGTACTGATGCGATCCGCACCCTGCTACGGGTGGCCTTTGAGGGGATGAATCTGCACCGGATCTACCTGCGGGTGGATGCCGACAACGTTCGCGGCATTCGCTGCTACGAGAAGTGTGGGTTTCATAGGGAGGGAACGCTGCGGGATGCCGTCTTCCGGGAGGGGCGGTATTACGACCAACTGTTGATGAGTATCCTTCGTCCGGAATCCCAGGCCTTGCGAGGTGGAGATGGGGGGGATGATTAAACTGTTCAGTGGCACCGGTTGCCCGGCGCTGGCGGAGGAGATCAGCCAGTACCTGGATGTGCCGCTCTCAGGGCGGGACGTCGTACAGTTTCCCAACGAGAACATCTTCGTGCGGCTGCACGAGAGCGTCCGGGGACAGGACGTCTTTCTGATTCAGACGACCTCGTCGCCAGTCAACTACAACATTATGGAGCTTCTGATCTTCCTGGATGCCCTGCGGCGGGCGTCGCCCGATCGGATCACCGTAGTGGTCCCTTACCTGGCCTACGGACGGTCGGACAAGAAGGATCAGCCCCGGGTGCCTATCACTGCCCGACTGGTGGCCGATATGATCACCATCGCCGGGGCGGATCGGTATATCACGCTCGATCTGCACGCCGATCAGATTCAGGGCTTCTTCAGCATCCCGGGGGACACCCTGACGGCTTTCTCCATCCTATCCGACTACCTGCGGGAGAAGCAATTGGAGAACACGGTGGTCGTTGCGGCGGACCTGGGGTTTGCCAAGAAGGCGCGGAACCTGGCGGAGGAGCTGGAGCTGCCGCTGGCGGTGATCGAGAAGCGACGGGTGGCCCGGGATACGGAGGCGCTGACGCTGGTGGGAGAAGTGGAGGGGCACGACGTCATCATTGTGGATGACGAGGTGGACACCGGCAGTTCGATGGTCAACGCTGTGCGCACCGTCCGCAAGAGGGGAGCGCGGGAGGTTTGCCTCTGCTTTGCCCACGCCGTCCTTTCACCTCCGGCGGCGGACCGAATGCGGGATTTGGATGTTCAGGAGATCGTCACGACGAACTCGATCCCCATCCCCCCGGAGAAGCGGTTGCCGAATCTGACGGTCCTCTCTGTAGCCTCGCTGTTGGGGGAGGTCATCTTGCGGGTGCACGAGGGGCGGAGCGTGGGGGAGGTCTTCCGGCGGTATCACAAGTACCGGTAGGTACTATGCCTCTTCGCTCTCCCGTTTGGTCAGGTAGTGGATTCCCCGGTCTATCTCCACGTATCCGGCCTTCTGGAAGAGGGCCAGAGAGGCGGGGTTGTCGCTTTCCACCAGCGCGGCGATGACCTGCATCCCCTGCTGGCGCAGCCTCTCCTCCGCTGCCTGCAACAGCCGGCGGCCGTACCCCCTCCGACGGAAGTCGGGGGCCACGGCCAGCCGGTTGATCCACCCCTTGCGGCTGTCGTGGGTGGCGATGACCGCTCCCACCAGCCGGCCGTTCACCTCGAGGCCCAGGATCGTCTGTACCCCGCTCTCAAGCTGATGGGCGATAGCCTCGCGGCTGTCGCGGCCTTGGGGCCTGAGGGAATGCAGGCCCGCCTGCTGCCATAGATGTAGCAGGCGGTCGTAGTCCTCCACCCCCAGCGTGCGGATTCTCTCCTCGGGCATATTCAGGCGTCTATGTCGGGCACGCTGCGCCGGAGGATCTCATACTGTTCCAAGGCCCGCCCGGCTCCGATGGCCACGCAGGCCATTGGAGCCTCCGCTACCCACGCCGGCACCCCCGTCTTCTGGGTGATCATCTCGTCCATCCGGCGCAGGAGAGCGGTCCCGCCCACCAGTGCGATCCCCCGTTCGATAATATCCGAGGAAAGCTCCGGTGGAGTTCGCTCCAGCACCGACTTGATCATATTGACCATCGCTACCAGCGGCTCGGCCAGGGCCTCGGTGATCTCCTCGGACGAAAGGTCGATGGTGCGGGGGAGACCCGCCACCTGGTCTCGGCCCTGGACTTCCATTGTAAGGGGTTCGTCTAGTGGCAGGGCGCTGCCAATGCGGATCTTCACCTCCTCGGCGGTGGGCTGGCCGATGATCAGGTTGTACTTGCGGCGCACGTAGGCAGCGATCGCCTCGTCCAGCCGGATGCCGCCCACGCGGACGGAACTGGCCGCGACAATGCCGTTCATCGCGATCACGGCGGCTTCGCTGGCCCCGCCGCCCAGGTCCACGACCATGTTCCCCGAGGGGGTGCTGATGGGGAGGCCCGCGCCCAGGGCGGCGGCGAGAGGCTCCGGGATCAGGTAGGCCCGCCCCGCACCCGCGTCCAGCGCCGCCTCTCGGACCGCCCGTCGCTCCACGCTGGTCACTCCGTAGGGGACGCTGACCATCACCCGAGGACGAAACAGGCGGGAGATGCCTCCCGCCTTGCGGAGGAAGTAGTGAAGCATGCGCTCGGTGACCATGTAGTCGGCGATGACGCCGTCCCGCAGGGGACGGATCACCTCGAAGGCCCCCGGCGTGCGGCCCATCATCGCCCGGGCCTCCTCCCCCACAGCGACGATCTTATCCTCTTCTATCGAGATGGCGACGACAGACGGCTCCTGCAGGACGATGCCCTTGCCCTGCACATAGACGAGCACGTTCACCGTGCCCAAATCAACTCCGATTTCCTTACCTAGCAAAGCTGCCTCCGCGTGCTTGATACTTGATGCTCGTTGCTCGAGGCATCATCAGTAGTTTGCCAATATCACATTACGCTCTGAGGGGGTCTGTGACCCCCGGCTTGGGCTGAAAACGGCATCTTTCGGCCAAAGACGCGGGTCGCAGACCCGCCGGGAGCCCGAACCC
>DQUX01000060.1 GCA_015662065.1 Anaerolineales bacterium
CGGGGAGGGAGGCCGCCGTTTGCGCAAGGGGGGTGGGGGACACCCGACCGGCGGAGACGAAGGTGAGGCCCAGAACGCCCGCCCCTCCCAGCCAAAACACCAGGAAGGTGGCGATGGCGAGCCCCTGGATGATGACCCACTGTCGCTTCGTCATCCGCATCGGCCCGGTCTATTTCCCTCGCCAGGCCCTGGTCAGCGCCACCTGAGCCGCGTACTCCTGCACCTGTTGCTCCACTTCCGACGCCTCCCATCCCAGGCGGGGGGCCACCGCCTCCGCCACCGCCCGTGCCCGCTCCAGTCCCCCGTCCGGCACCTCGTAGATGACGTGGGTGCGGCGGATGAGGAGGTCGCTCAGGGTCAGCGCCATCTCGTGCTGGACCGCGTAGAGGGGTTCCGCCATCAGGTAGGGCAGCTCCGGCACGATCCGCTCCCCCAGTGCCGGGTTCTCCTCGGCGTAGGCCAGGACCCAGGCCGCGTCTGGGCCGTAGGTTCCCGTCAGATGTCTGCCTACCGGTTCGTCCACGCCGCCGGTCACCACCCGCCCCATCTGCGTTCCTTCCAGGGGTTCCCGGGTGCGGCAGGGGTGGACTGCCTGCACGCCGAACCGCTCCGCCAACCTCTGCCCGACCCGGTCCACGATCTGCTCGGCCATCAGTCGCGCGGTGGTCAGTTTGCCGCCGGTGATGGTGAACAGGCCGGACTGGCTCTCCACGATCACGTGCTGGCGGGAGCGGGCGGAGGGGCTGCCGGGGGCGGATACCAGCGGGCGCAGGCCGGCGAAGGTGCTGATGATGTCGCTCTGCTGGACCTGAGCGCCGGGGAAGATATGCCCCACGGCCTCCAGCAGATACTCGACGTCGTCCAGAGTGGCGGCGGGGTTGTCTGGATCGTCCTGGTAGTCGGTGTCCGTCGTGCCGATGAGGGCGAAGTCGCCCCAGGGGATGAGGAAGATGTGGCGGCCGTCGCGGGGGGAGGTGAAGATGACGGCGTGATGGCTGCTCAGCCGTGCCCGGGGGATCAGCAGATGGATCCCTTTGGTGGGGCGGACCATCGGCCTCCTGCGGCGTTCGTCCAGGGCGAGTATCTCGTCCACCCAGACGCCGGTGGCGTTGACAACCACCCTGGCCCGCGCCTCGATCTGCCGCCCGCTGAGGGCGTCCACAACCTGAGCGCCGACGACGCGGCCCTTCGATCTCATCAGTCCGACGACGCGGGCGTGGTTGACGATGACCGCGCCGTGGAGGTGGGCGGCCTTGGCCGTCATCAGCGTCAGGCGGGCGTCGTCCACCTGGGCATCGTAGTAACGGCCTACACCGATCAGGCCCCGCCCGGCGACCAGGGGCTCGCGCCGCTGTGCCTCCTGGGGGCTCAACCAGCGATGGTTTTGGACATTGCGGAAGAGGCTCAGGGTGTCGTACAGGGTCAGCCCGAGGCGCAGCTTCCAGGGCGCTGGCCTCTGACCCCGATAGAGGGGGTAAAGGAAGGGTAACGGGCGCACCAGCCGGGGGGCGATCCGGCGCATGATGCGCCGCTCGCTGCAGGCGTCGAACACCAGCCTGAACTCGCCGTACTCCAAGTAGCGGATGCCGCCATGGATGAGCCGGGTGGAGCGGCTGCTGGTGCCGCTGGCGAAGTCGTCCTTTTCAACCAGCGCGGTGCGGAACCCCCGCATCGCCGCATCCCGCGCTACCGCGACGCCGGTGATCCCTCCACCGATGACCAGCACGTCGAAAGTCTCGTCGGCCAGACGCTCCAGGTTCTCCTGTCTCGTGGCGGCCGAGAAGGGGCGAGAGCCCATCGGGGAAAAAGATGCCTCGGCCACGGTCCGCCTCCAGCCCTATGAAACGGCTGTCCTCTGCGCTATATCAGCACGCCGGGGTTCATGATGCCCGTCGGGTCGAAGGTCTGTTTCAGCGCCCGCAGGACGGCCACCCCGACCGGGCCGGCCACCTGCCCCAGCCAGGGGATATGGTCCCGGCCGATGCCGTGGTGGTGGCTCAATGCCCCGCCAGCGGTCAGAATGGCCTCCGTCGCCGCCTGCTTCACTGCCCACCACTGGGCTATCTCCTGCTCCGGCACCTGTCGGCCCAGGAAGGTGGCGTAGAGGGATGCCCCCCACTCGTATATGTGAGAGATGTGGGTCATCACGTACCCCGGCCCGCCGCCGGTGGCCTGGATCGCAGCCCGGATGGCGGAGGTCATCTCCTCGTAGAGGCGCGTCAGGTTCGACCAGGAGGTGGCGGTTTCCAACGTGTCCACCATCACGCCGACCCCCAGGAGGGTATCTCGCAGGTAGGGGTGGGCGAACCGCTCTCGTCGCCAGGATTCCCCGGCGGCCCGTCCCAGGGCCAGCCCGCCGTGGTCTTGGCAGACGGCGGCGGCCTGTTTCCAGCGTTTCTTCACCTCCTTCCTCCTCCCGTCGTAGCCGAGGAGGAGGAAGCAACTCCCTTTGACGAGGCTGTATCCCTTCCGCGCCAGGTACTGCTCGACCCCCCGGTCTACCAGCGCCCGCAGGCCGTGGTGCTCGTGGGCCATCATAGCGAAGCCGGCCGTCTCGTCGGCGTCGGAGAGGCGGGCGATGGTGGGGTGGGGGCCGCCCTGCATCAACGTCCGCAGCGCCGCTATCCCCTCCTCCAGCGTGTGGAAGAGGAACCCCCGGTAGTCCTGGACCTCGGGGCGGGGCCGGATCCGCATCGTCGCCTCAGTGATGACCCCGTAGGCCCCCTCCGAGCCCACCAGGATGTGCAGGAGGCTGGGGCCGGTGGCGGCGGCGGGGACGTCTCGGGTCTCGATGAGGCCGGATGGGGTGACCAGCCGCACCGCTTGGGTCATATCCTCGATTTTTCCATAGCCGGTGGAGGTCTGCCCGGCCCCCCGGGTGGCGATCCATCCCCCCAAGGTGGAGAACTCGAAGGACTGGGGGAAGTGGCCCAGGGTGAAGCCCCGGTCGTTCAGTTGGGCCTCCACCTCCGGCCCCGTCGCCCCGGCCTGGATGCGAGCGGTCCGGGCGGTCGGGTCCAGCGAGACCAGCCGGTCCAGCCGGGCCATATCCAGCGTAATGGTGGGCCGATCCCCCGGCGCCGGCTCCACCGCCCCCAAGACGGTGCTTCCGCCGCCGAAGGGGATGATAGCGATGTCCCGGTCGGCTGCCCAGGCCAGCAGGGCCGCGATCTGCCCCTCGTCGGCGGGGTAGACCACCGCGTCGGGTGGGTTGGGGATCACGCCCGCGCGCACCCGGACCAGGTCCCGGTAGGCCTTGCCGCAGGCGTGCTCGACGCGGGTCCGCCTGTCGGTGCGGACCACCTCTTCCCCCAGCAGCCGGCACAGCGAGGTCAGCACCGGGTCGTCCAGCCGGGAGGGGTGCAGGTCGATCTCCTCCAGCGGGATCGGCGGTCGCTCCGTCAGCTCGTCGGGCAGCTCCAGCCAAGCCTGCAGTGTGGGCCAGAAGCGCAGGCGGCCTTCTAGGGGGTAGGTCTCGTCCAGCGTGCCCCATCCCCACCAGCGCAGGTTCGGGATATCCATATGGCTACCCCAGAGAGATACTCACCCCCCGCTTCCCTCCGGAGTCGGGCTTGGGGAGCCGGGGGATCAGCCAGGATAGGAAGGCATCCTCGCTGCGGGTCTGAAGCAGCAGGCGGCCCGGCCCGGTCAGGTCCACCACCAGCCCCTCGCCGCTGAACAGGGTAGACTTGAGGCCGCCGATGCGGCGGACCTGGAAGCCCATTCCGTCGGTGAAGGCGACCAGGTGTCCGGTGTCTACCGTGTAGGTCTGCCCGGCCTCCAGGTCCATCTCGTGGATAGCGCCGTAGCTGGAGAGGAGGAGAGTGCCGGTGCCGGAGGCGCGCAGCATGAAGAGCCCCTCGCGGGCGAAGAAGGTCTTGGCCCCTCCCCACTTGGTGTCCAGTTCGACCCCCTCCGACGACGCGACATAGGAGCCGGATTGGACCAGGAAGGTCTCTCCCTGCAGGGGGCGCACGATCATATCGCCGGGCAGGGGGGGGGCCAGGAGGATCTCCCCTCCCTGGGCCGGGGCGCGGTAGGTGTTGACGAAGAAGGACTCCCCGCCCAACACGGAGCGGGCCAGGCTCTTGAGGATGCCCCCTTTCGCCTTCGTCTCCAGCGTGATCCCCGCGGTCATCCCTACCATCGCCCCCGCCTCGACCTGGACGGCCTCGCCGGGAGTCAGGCGGGTTACGGCGAGGGAATAGGATGGACGATACTTGATCTCGATTTCCATAAGAAACCTCCTGTGATCGGTTGATCGGTCGGTCATCCGGTGTAAAAGAGAGA
>DQUX01000347.1 GCA_015662065.1 Anaerolineales bacterium
CAGGCGTCGGCCTGGCCGCCCTCGCCCTCGTCTACCTGGCACAGATCCCCGCCTCTCTCCTCTCCATCGCCCTGGTCACCCTGGCATCGGTCTCCATCATCAACCGGCTTCACAGCCGGTTCCAGGATGCACGGAAGCGGATCGAGCAGGAACTGCCGCTGGTAGCGATGACCCTGGCCACCGCCGCCGAGCGGGGCGTACCCATCGCCACCGGACTCCGACACCTGGCCATCGTCGAGGGCGAGATGGCGCTTTTCCCACGCTGGCTCACCGCCGCGATGGCCTCCTGCCCCGCCGCCGTCCCCCTCACCGAGTGGCTGCGGGAGCAGGCGAAGCGATCCGGCATACCCGCCCTGGTCGGCTTCGCCGGGACGCTGCACACCATCGAGCGGCGAGGAAGAGGACACGAGGAGCTCTACACCCTGGCCCAGCAGGTCACCAACGCCTACCTGGCCGGGGTGCAGCGGCGGGTGAAACAACTCGACGACCGGCTGAGCCTGACGGTGGGGCTGTTCTACTTCATCCCCTACGTGGCGCTGGTGGTGGCGCCCATCGCGGCAGGAGTGGTGGGAGGATGGTAAAGGACTTGACCCGAACCCATATGTTCGCTATAATACGGGCGAAACGGACGGTTGTCGCCCCGGGAGGGGCAAGCCGTCCGTTTTCGATAATCACAAGAGGAGGTTCTTTGAGATGAAGAAGGTGAGCTTCCGTCAGCTCCTCACCGAGGAGGCCGGCAACGACTTGGTCGAGTACGGCCTGATCCTGGTGCTCATCGCCATTGCCGCTTACACCGCCGTGGAGACCCTCGGCATCAACATCTCCGACTTCTTCAACTACGTGTCAGGGCTGTTCTAGCGGAGGGCTCAAATGCAGCGTGATGAACACGGCGGCAACCTGGTCGAGTTCGCCATCGTCCTCCCCCTCGTCCTGCTCCTCACCGTCGGCCTGCTCCAGGCCGGCCTGCTGGCATACGCCGGCGTCATGGCGGGGGAGGCGGCCCGCCACGGAGCCCGAATGGGCTCCGTCGCCCAAGCCGACGCCGCCGTCGTCGCCCACATCAACGCCCTCGACGAGGCGCAGGCCGCATTCCCCATCGCACAGCCCCGCGTGCAGATCCTGGCCCCCGGCGGCATCCCCGGATCCGAACTGACCGTCCGGGTCACCTACGACGTTCCCAACCTCTTCTACCTCTCCGGCCTCTCCTCCCTCCTCCCCGTCGTCGGCAGCCCGACCATCGAGGTCACCCGCCGGGTGACCTTCCGCCAGGAGGGGTGGTGAGGGGTGATGAGGTGCCAAAAGGGCGGCACCCTCGTCTTCTTCGGCCTGGTCCTGGCCTTCGTTGCCCTGGCCCTGTTGGCGGTCATCCAGATCGTCCGCTACGCCGTGGCCGTGTCCGACCTCCAGGCCGCCGCCGACGCCGCCGCGGAAGCAGCGGTGTCCGCCGTGGACATCCCGACCCTGGAGGAGACCGGGGAAATCTGGTTCTCCGGCAGCGGTGACGTGGACGGCCTGGCAACCGCCTACGCCAACACCAACTCCGTTTACCTGGCCCCCAAGGGGTACCCCATCACCTGCGCGGTGGTGGAGATAAACGA
>DQUX01000089.1 GCA_015662065.1 Anaerolineales bacterium
AGAGGGAGAGGGCGGCGGGTAGGGGTTGAGGGGGATGGAGGGGTTGACGCCGATGACTGCGAAGACGAGGAGCAGCACCCCCGTCGCTGCCAGCACCAGCCGGGTCAGCACGTCTGCCAGCCGGTCGCCCCATATCCTCTCCGAGCCTCCATTTCCCAACCGCGCCACGGACGCTTACCGCCAGTCCTCCCAGTTCAGGGTGCAGACCACGTACCCCAGCGAGCCGCTGGCGTAGCCGGGCAGGTTCACGGTGAGCACGTCTGAGACGGCCCGGTAGCTCCCGTCTGGGTCCGGGTGGTCGTTGAACAGTTGCACGCGGATCCCCATCGCCTGGTAGGCGCCGGGGTTGTACGCCTGCTCCCATGCGGCATCGCTGCCGTAGATGGTGTTGATACGGCTGTCCGCTCCGGCGCGGACCGCGGGGGGGCTCAGGCCCGCCCCCTCCGTCTTGACGTGATACCCCGGCAGCGGGTTGCCGTCCAGGTCCTGAATGTGGCCCGCCACCCCCGACCAACTATCGTACTCCGGCCGTCGGTACTCCACCTCGCAGGTGAAGGGGTAGGGGGAACGGGTGGCGCGGGGCGTGGGGGTAGGCGTCGGAGGCCAGGTGGGGGTGATGGTGGGGGTGTTGGTGGGGGTGTAGGTCGGCGGGAGCGCCGGGGTGGGCGTCGGCGTTGGCGACACCAGGCCGATCTCCCGTCCAGGCGGGAAGGGGTTGAAGAAGACGGTGGGATAGACCAGGACGACCAGGTAGCAGATGAGGGTGATGCCGGTGAGACCGACCAACACCAGGCTCAGCATGTTGAAGAGGCCCGAACCTCTCTGGTTCATCCATTTCCCTCCCGGGCTATGGCCCCTGGTTGACGTACCGTTCGATCGTCGCCTGAGCCCAGAGGGCCTCGATCCACTCCTGAACCGCCCTATCGCGCAGGAACTGCAGGTTCTCGGGGCTCAGGGCCCGGTCCGGATCCCGCTCGATGACCTGGACGATGTGGAAGCCGAAGGAGCTCTCAATGACCGGGCTGATCTGTCCCGATTGGAGGCTGAAGGCGGCTTCTTCCACTTCTGGGGCCAGCAGCACGCCCCGGGGGAAGAACCCCAGGTCCCCTCCGGCCGCGCGGGTGCTCTCGTCCTGGGAATAGGTGCGGGCCAACTCGGCGAAGTCCGCCCCGGCCTGCAGTTGGGCCAGGAGTCCCGCTGCCTCCTCCCTCGTGTCCACCAGGATATAGCGGGCGCGGACGTGCTCGGCGGTGGTGGGCACGGAATCGATGACCCGCTCGATGACGGCCGCGCCGATCAGCTCTATGCGCAGCTCGTTCCAGACGTCCTGACGGGTCAACCCGTCCTGCTCCAACCGGGCCTGGAAGGGCTCTTCTCCCCCCACGTCCTGGATGATCTGTGCCAGTGCGGCCTCCACCTCCTCGTCGGTGACCGCGATCCCCATTTCAGCCGCCGCCTGCTCGATGAGCACCTGCTCGATCATCCAATTCAGGATCTGCTCCCGGGCCTGGAGGAGGCGTTGCTGCCCCTCCGGGCTGGCGAAATCCACCCCTGAGGCGGCCATTGCCGTCTGGTACTGGGCCACCTGCCGTTCATAGTCCACCAAGTAGATGGGGCATCCGTTGACCAGGGCGACCAGGGGCCGATCCGGTGCGGAGGTGAGGGTGGGGCCGGTCGGCGGGGTAGACAGGTCGGCGGGCGGTTCCTGTGTCGCCGCCGGGGCCTCGGGTGGGGCCACCGCTGGCCCACAGGCAGCGAGCAGGACCAGAAGGGTTGCCGGAATAAGAAACCTTTGCAGGCGCATTTGCTATGCCTCCTACGCGTGGCAGGGAGTGGCGTCATTATACCCACGGCGGGGATTTTGCGCAATTCGCCCGGGGTGTATCAATTTTTTACCCCTCGGCGGTCTCCCTCTCCGGCGTTGCTGATCATCTGCGGCTCGTATCGGACCGCAGAGAGCACAGAGGGCGCGACGTTTCCTTGGGCGCGACGTTTCCTTTGGCAGGCCTCCCCTTACAGTCAAAGCCCGGCTCCTCCCTTGACAACTTCCCGGATCGGTGGTATGATACGGTTGGTTTAGCACTCTATCGCGCAGAGTGCTAAGGAGAAACGGTTTCTAGATCCTACGTTAAGGAGGTGGAACGATGTCCATAAACATCAAGCCACTGGGCGACCGGGTCGTTGTGGAGCCCATCGAGGAGGA
>DQUX01000384.1 GCA_015662065.1 Anaerolineales bacterium
CCCAACAGCGAACCCGCTCCGCCCGATCCAGCCAGCGGGTCCGCGCCGCGATGGCCTGCTCCGGCGTCGCCTGCGCCAGGGCCCGCAGCGCGGGGAAATACGCCCCCCACGGTGCTATCGGCACCTGGATCAGCCGCACGCCGTCCTCCGGACGGGCGTGCATGATCGCCCCACCCCGAGCGCGCTCCAAAAAGTCGGCCGGTGTGTACATATGCCACAGCCGGTCCTGATGGTCAAAGGTCAGCATCGCCGCCGACATAGCCAGCAGCCCCATCATCCGTCGTCCGCCGGCCAGGCACAGATGTAGCCTCCAGCCGCCGGATTTGAGCGAGGAGATCAGCCCGTGCACCACGCGCCAGGTCGCCACCGCCGCCCCCTCGTCCCGGATGTCGAGCAACGGCCCGGCGTCATCACGAACGACGACGTGCCGGAAACGGCACGGCAGGCCGCCGTGGACGTAGAAGTCGTTGGCGAATTCCCGTCCCAGTTGCGCCAGCGCGCGTCGCACCCGCCCATCCTCCGGCGAGAGGTGCAAAACGACCACCTGACTCACAGCCTCACCCCTCGCCAGCAGAATGTCCAGGGCGAAGGTGACCACCTGAGCCTGTCCGCCCATCGTGCTGACCAGTGCGCTGCGGAGATCGTCCATCGTGACCCTCATCCTTTCGTGGAGGTTTGCCTGTGGAGCTCTTTCCATCCATACTGATCGGCGGCCCACCCCACGTGGGCAAGTCCGTCCTGGCCTACAGCCTGACCCACGCCCTGCGTCGGCGGGGGGTAGAGCATTACGTCCTGCGGGCCTACCCAGACGGGGAGGGGGATTGGGCCAACGAGGCCGACCAGAGATTGGTGCGGCGCATCCGCATCAAAGGGGAGGGAACACCGGAGTGGGTGACCCGCATCTGCCGTGATATCGCCGCCCGCCACCTGCCTCTGATCGTAGACGTGGGGGGGAGACCCACCCCCGACCAGGAGCGCGTCTTTGACCATTGTACCCACGCCATTCTGCTCACCAAGGATGCCGCTCACCGGGATACCTGGCAAACGATGATCGTCCGTCATGGCCTCATCCTCCTGGCCGACCTGCACTCCCGGTTGAGGGGGACGAGCCTCGTCACCGACGATGGCCCTGTGCTCCGGGGCGTCATCACCGGCCTGGAACGGGGGACCACGGCCGCCGGCCCCACCTTCGACGCCCTGGTCGAACGGGTTGCCCGGCTCTTTGCCTACGACCCGGCCGAGTTGCGGCGCTCCCACCTGACCTCCGCACCGGTGGAGAACGTGATC
This sequence comes from Anaerolineales bacterium, assembly GCA_015662065.1. Lineage (GTDB taxonomy): Bacteria > Chloroflexota > Anaerolineae > B4-G1 > DUEL01 > SZUA-1492. Next base: position 1,288 of record DQUX01000384.1, read on the forward strand.
GACCTGGACCGCCTGGCCCGCACCCTCGGCGTCCCCTTCACCGGCGAAAAGGCCACCTGGCAGCCCCGCCACCTGCCCCCCCTGCTCGACTACCTGCCCGAAGCCACGCCGCTGGGCCTCTACGGTCGAGGTCCCAACTGGCTCTACGCAGCCGTCGCGCTGTCCGCCCGCCCCGCCCCCTTCTACCAGTTCGACGTCCGTCTGGGCTGGATAACGCCGCCGACGCTGCGTCTGGGTCCGCCCCTCCCCGGCGCTCCCCTCCAGGTCTGTCCCGTCCCACGGGGCACCCACACCCGGCTGGAGTTCGCTATCCCCAGGGACTACCTGGATTACGACGAGGCCGATGGGCTGGCCGTGCCGTCGGTCTCCCCCCACCAGGGCGTAGTGCTCAGCGGCAAGTTGCCCCATTGGCTCTACGCCGCCCTGGCCCTGACATACGCCCCCCTCGTCCCGTGGCTCGCCGTCTACCAGCCTCAATGGGAGACTCAAGCCATCGTGGTCAGTTCCCGGGTTCCGGACCTTCCGCCGGGGCGTCTGGCGGCCTCGCCCCCCCAGGCACGAGCGCCGAAGTGATAGGAGACTACGGGGCACCTCTCATAACCCGTTGTCGGTACCCCCATTATACTACAACTTGGGCAGAAACGTGCCGGAATGGGATTCCGGCGCTACCCGCACCCGCTGCGTAACGCAGCCCGCGAATCCCCGTTCGCGGGCAAAAAGCGCCGGAATGGGGATTCCGGCGCTGCGAGAGGGGGAAGACCATCGTTGTCCCCAGGGTTCAAAACCTGCCCGGTACCCTGAGCGGAGGCGGCGAAGCCGCCGGAGTCGAGGGGCGCTGGGGGAGAAGCGGATGGAAGGGGTTTGGATTTCGGGCCGGGTAGATTGGACCACCGCCGGTTGAGGTGACCGGCTACCTGTCGCTTGCCGCTGGTTGCCGGTTGGCTGAGAGGACGAGCAGGTCCTCCGGCCCGTAGATGTGCCAGGCGGTGAAGGCGACCCGGCGCCCGTCGGGAGAGAGGAGCGGCGTCCCGTATTGACCGGGGAAATAGCCCCCGCCGGCGTATACCTCTGCAAGCCCCGGGTGGACGCAGGTTGAGGGGAGACAGAGCTCCCGGGAGAGCCCACCTACGTCTCCCTCAAACGGCGCGGCGGTGTCCAGGTCCAGGCGGTAAGCCCGAGGGGGACCCGGCGTGCCCGGATGCCAGCCGTCCGCGTCGTAATACCCGCCACACCACTTGCGGTAGACCAGGGTCCGCGCGTCGGCCCAGCCCAGCACCTCGTACTGGCATCCGCGTATCTCCGCCGCCGCCTGACACGCCCGCACCGGGCTCTCCAGGAACCCCGGCGGCTCCACCAGCCGCAGCTCAGCTCCCGGCGCGGCCCGCACGGCCGGCCGGTACCGCACCACCAGCGGGAAGGCCACCACGGCCAGGAGGGCGGCGGAGAGCAGGTAGAGCCACCCGCTCCTCCAGACCCGCCTGCGCCAGCGCGCGACCGGCCAGACCAGCGCCGCCGTGGTCAGGACCAGCCCGCTCAAGCTGAGGGCCAGGTAGCGGGTCGGGTCGCTTAGAAGGATCTGTACAGCAAAGGCCGGCACGTAAAGCCAGAACAAGAGGGGAGATGCAGCGGGGAACAGCCGGTAGAGCAGCCAGGACCCGGCCAGCGAGGGCCAGATCACCAGAAAAGGCAGGGCGAACAGGATCGCCAACGCCACGAGCGCGAACCACCACTTTCGCATCCGTCCACCTCCTTAGGAAGATCTACCAGTGCACGGCCTGGGCGACGGCGATCAGGACCGAGAGGCCCCAGAAGATCGTCCAGGCAATGAGAGCGTACCGGCGGCGGGGGAAGCGGAGGAGGGGGAACAGCAGGGCGATGGCGGCGACAGCCCAGAGCGCGGGCCGGTTCAGCATCTCCCGCCAGCCCACCGTGGTGCCGTCGGGGGCGAAGATGGTCCACCGGAGCACCAGGGCGAAGAGAACCGGCAGCCCGGCGGCGGCGATCCCCTCCAGCGTGCCCCACCCGGCGTGCGTGGCCTGAAGTTCGTCCGCCACGTCCTCGACCCCGAAACGGGCGGCTGCCTCGATCAGCGCGCTCTCCTCGTCCAGCCCTCGCGCCCGGGCGTCCTCTACCGCCGCCTCCAGGTGAGCACGGATCTCCTCAAGAACCTCGTGCTCCGTCTCCGCCTCCAGGTCGAGGTGAGCGCGGATGCGCGTCAGGATCTCGTCAACGGTCGTCATAGCTGCGCCAGCCCCCCTCGCTGTCCGAACGCCGGCTCGCCGCCGGGAACGCGCCAACACCTACCCACCTACTGTCATCTCCTCTGGCCAGGTAGTCCTCAGTGATCCGGGTGCGTCCGCCCACCTCTATGGTACCGCCTACGATGCGCTCGATCTGCGAGATGATGCCCCAACTGATGAGCCCGGCGATGGCAATGCTGAGGGTGCTCAACGTGACCCGGCCAGCAAAGAGCAACCACTTGGGCTTTCGACCATCGGCTACCATCGCACGCACGCCCCTTTCGCCAATGCCTCCGCCGCGCGACCAGCGCGTTCCAGCAAACGCATTCCACCCGGTGCCGGCCCTCTGTCCTCGGCCGTTGAGGACCCGTTGGCTGTCCTCCGTCCCCGTCCGCCCCGCCCTATCCGCTCAGGACCCGCGGCAAGGGAATCAACGGCGCCGAAGTGAAACAGCGCCAGATGCGGCGCGGCGACGAAGCAAGCCCAACATAGCCGGCGCGAAGATCAGTCCCGCCAGGACCCCCAGGGCGACGAGCATCGTCAGCGCCATCTCGTACCCGTTCCCCGGCGCCCTCATCCAGAAGTCCCGCCGACCATGCCAATAGGTCGCCACGCCTACCGTGGTCACCACCCAGGCCGGGGCCAGGCCGACCAGCAGAGCAAGCGCCCGCCCCTGAGACCGGGCAGCGCGCATATAGGCCACCGCTCCCCCTGCCAGGAGGAGCATCGCGGCCAGCAGGTACGGGAACTGAAAGGACCTATCCACCTCATCGAAGGAGACCCACACGAGCAGGGGCATCGCACCATACAACGCGAAGGAAAGCCGGGTCCAATCCCGCCACACACCGGTGAGAAGCCGCAGCAGAGGGCGCAGCGAGCGGGTGAACACCAGGGCGATCGCTGCCACCGCTGAGAAGGGGATCCACGCCCGCAGCCCCCAAGCCTCACCCCGCCCGAAGGTGTAGTTGAGAAGCCTGAGTTCGGGCGTAGACACGTCCGTCCAGTAGAGGGTAAACGCCAGCACAAGTCCCACGTAGGGGTACGACCAGCGGGGGAACCCCTTCACCCAGCCCACGCCGAAGCCGAGGAGCAGGAGGACGTAGCCGATCGCCAGCGGCCAGAACGTTGACCACCAGAACCACAGGCTGTAAGGGATCACCGCCAGTCCGAAGATGAGGAACGGAACCGCCCCGATCAGGGCCTCGCTCCACGGAGCTTTCCCGTCCTTCCGGGCGATCTCCGTCCTTCTGACCTCGCCAAGACCCGAGATCATCTCGCTCATATCGACCCCCTCAAGGATCTCCTACGAGGTAGCCTTCTCCAGACCCAGAAGCAGGTTCATCCCCCGCCGGAAGACCTCCCACTGCCGCAGCTCCGCCTCTAACTGGCGGCGGCCCTTCTCGGTGATGGCGTAGACCTTGCGGCGGCGGGTGCCCGGCTCTCCCTCCCAGCGACTCCTCAGCAGCCCCTCCCGCTCCATCCGGTGCAACCGGGGGTAGATCAGCCCCTCCTTGAACTGCAGAACCCCCTGGCTACGGGCCTCCAATTCACGGATGATCTGATAGCCGTGCATCGGCTCACCGACGTCCACCAGCAGCTTGAGGATCGCCAGGGCGGTCGTGCCCTTGCGCATCTGGTCCATCCGACGTACGGTTGCGTCGGGGTCGGAACCGGCGGGCTGCCCAGGCCGGGCTCCGTTTCGCTCCATATCCCCCTCTTTCTTTCCCATCAGCACGACACCCATAAATTTATTATGTATTATTATAGCCGCAAATCCCACTCTTGTCAAGGGGGCGTACACCCCCTTGCCATCCCCCCCACCTGGCCGTACAATAGAGAGAGATGAGGCACAGGTGGGGGATAGGGCTGATCATACTGGCGATAGCCGCCAGCGCGGGAGGGCTGGCGGCCCGCGGGCTGTTGGCCGACCTGCCCTCCCC
>DQUX01000117.1 GCA_015662065.1 Anaerolineales bacterium
TACGGAGTATATGTCAACTTTGCACTTGTCAAAGAGCTAAAAGTACCCGAGGGAGTATCCCCCAGATCCTCCTAACCTGTCAAGTCGGGAGACCTCCGCGGGAGGGGGCGTCGATCCCCGGCCTCAAAAACACCACCGAAGGTCGACGACTTCAAACCACCCACCCTAAACCGCCCTTGCGCTTACCTAGCTCCTGGCGCTCCAGCCACCGCTCGCTGCGCAGCACGTAGATCAGCACACTGTCCTCTTCCTCGTCCATCACATCCCGGAGTTCCGCCTTGAGCCTCTCCAGCTGCGCCCCCGTCAGCTCTCCCTCCAACACCGAGTTCTGCACCCAGGTGAGGTACCTCCGCCCCACCTTGAGCACCTTGGCCACCCGCTCCACCGCCACGTCGTAGACCAGGATCACGTACACCCTTACCACCGGCTCCGGAACGGCTCGTAAGGCCGCTCGCCCAAGAGGTGCTTCTCCAGCTTGTAAAGCTCCAGACGGATCAGCCGACGGTAGGAGACGTTCCGCTTCAGGCCCCGATGGTAGATGGTCGTCTGCAACCGCTTCTCCCAGGCCTCCACGAAGCGGCGCCGACCCGCCTCGGTGAGGTAGAGCCCGCCCAGCGCCTCTTCGAAGTGCTTCGCCCGGATCTGCCCCTTCTGCACCAGGCTTAGGACCAGACGGTCCACCAAAACGGGTTTGAAGACCTCGGCCACGTCGAGGTTGAGCGTAAATCTCCGGAAGTTCGTGGCGTGCAAAAACCCGATCCTCGGGTCCAGATGCGTCTTGTAGATCTCAGAGAGCGTTGTGGTATAAAGCAACGTGTTCCCGAAGGAGATCAGGGCGTTCAAGCGGTTCTGGGGCGGGCGCCTCGTACGGGCCTCGAAGGCGAAGGCCTCCTCGTTCAAGATGACGTCGAAGGCTCGGTAGTAGGCCTCGCGGGCCTGTCCCTCGGCCTGCATGAGTTGTTCTACATTCCCGAGCCCCTCCAAGCGGGCCCGCTGTCGCTCCACCGTCTCGACCGCCGGGGCGAGTTCCGCCTCCAGGCCTCGGTTCTGATAGTAGCGCAACACCCGTACCAGGTTCACAAGGGCCCCTTCCACGAACTTACGGGCCAGCGCCAAGCGCTTCCCCGGGTCGAGGTAGTGCTCCGCCTGCTTGAGCACCAAATGCCCGGAGTTGTAGTGCTCCCTCGGGTAGAAGGAGCCTACGTAATACCCGCGGCGGTTATAGAAGTGCAGCAAGATCTCGTTCTTGCTCAGGAACTCGAGCAGGCGCTTGTTGAGGTCCAGTTCGCCGAAGGCGTGGATCTCTTGGATCTGTTCGATAGGGAAATACTTCCGCTTCGGATGACCCGGTCCGTTCCCGTCAGGGGGCTCAGGTAGCTCCAAAACGAGGGTGTTCTGCTTGCGCTTAAGCCGCCCGCTGCTCATGAGGTAAAGCGTCTTCTTCATTGTGGAGCCCTCCTTGCCCTTTTGTCTCCTAGCCAGATCCAGCTCAAGCCCGATCTTCCTTCTTGGGTGCCGGGGCCGCGTGCGGATCGAGGTCGCCCCAGCAGAAGTCACGGTAAGCACAGCGGCGGCAGAAGGGGATCCGTTGGGGAGGTGGGGGCAGCGGCTCCTGGATCAGCTCTTGTAGGTCCTCGATGGCTTGCTTGAGGCGGGCCCGTCCTTCGACGTCGAGCTCGATCTCAAGGCGCTTTCGCTCCTTGGGAAAGCGCAGCTCCCCTCGGGCGTACACACCATGTTCCTCCAGCCTCTGCAAATAGAAGAGGAGCTGCAGACGGGCAGCCGCAACGAAGCGCGAGGACTTCTTTACCTCGGCTATGACGACTTCGCCCGCTTCGGTCTCTAGGAGATCGACCTTCATGCCGGGGAGGCTCAGCTCCCGACGCTTCGAGCGCGGATAGGCCCTTTTACTTAGGAAACGCCCCAACTCCAAATAGGGGTCGTCCTCGTCGGGGGTGATCTCATGGGCCAGAAGCCACGCCTCCCGCTTGCAGATGGCCCAATACCACAAGAGCGTTCCCGTGAGCTTCGGCATCTTCTCCCTCGGTTATTCGATCCACGCCTCGGCCAGCTCTGCGGGCTCCCAGCGGAAGCCCGTCTCTTCGTCGTAGTAGCGGGGGAGCTGCCTGTGGGGCACCCAGCGGAGGCCCTCCGGCCGATGCAAGGCCGGGGGCAGGTTTGCCCGAACGCGGAGGAGCAGCGGGCGCACCAAGTTGTCGTGTAGTCGCCGACGATACCGCAGGTAGGCCTCGCGGCGTCTCTTGAGTTCCCCTTCCTCCAGCACCTCGGGTTTGAACCTCTCGAGGAGCCAGCGCTCCTGCTTTGGGGTGAGCGCGACGAAGATGGGGACCTGCTCCGGGCTCTCGATGAGGTGGAACTCGCTGAGGGTGGGATCTTCACTCGAGAGGCGATCGTAGGCCAGGCGGGTGTAGGCCCGCCAAAGCGTGTCGGAGCGCTGTTGGGAAAGGCGCGCTTGGGTCTCTTGGAAATAGCGCTCGACCAGTTCGGCGTAGCGGGGCTCCGGCAATTCAGGGGGAACTCCCTCCAGTAGCCGTCGGGCGAGGTGGGTGTGAACAGCCCCATACACCCGGTTGCACCCCCCTTCCTGCAAGGGAAGGACGTACGAGATCCCGGCCTCCTCTCCCAGGGCGCCCTCGCGGTTGCAACGGCCCGCCACCTGTACAAGCGCGTCGAGGGGCCCCAGATCCCTCACCGTAGCCGAGAAATCAAGGTCCACCCCGGCTTCAATAACTTGGGTGGAGACAACCAACGCCCGCCCCCCTCGCTTAAGGTGACGCTTAAGAGCCCACAAGCGCACCCGTCGCTGCCAAGGCACGATGTTCGTGGACAGATACACCAGCCAGGTCGCCTCGCCTTCGCCCCGAGGTCGGGGTGGCACACACCCGAAGGGCTCCAGCTGGGACCCGAGGAGCTCCCGCAGCCTACGATACACCTCCAGCGAAGTCTTGATCGTGTTTACTACGATCAATAGCGAGCCATGTCTTTCGTAAAGCTCCGCCACCTTTTCCACCCAAGCCTCTAAAGGAAGTTCTTCGCGGATGACCAGCATCCGGGTGCGGCGCTGCCTCTGGAAGAGCGCTTGGGGATCGGGGTGGAGCTCCCGCGTCCCAGGGAAGATGAGCGGCCGGGTGGCCGTCATCTGCAAAACCACCAACCCCAGCTCCCCGCACAACGTTTCGAACACCCTGCCGGTGAGGGGCCAATATTCTATCGGAAGCGCTTGAACTTCGTCTAAGATAACGATCGACCCGATGAGGTTGTGCAACTTCTTCAGGAAGCGGTTCTGGTACCCCAACACCGTGTGGAAGAGCTGCACGAAGGTGGTGACGATCACCTCGCTCTCCCAGGCCTCGACCATCAAGAGGGCCTGGTCGAGGGGCAGCTCCTCCCCTGCCCGAGGGCTGTAGGAAACTTCCGCTAGGTGGTGATGTCGCAGCAGGAGCGACTCAGACACCTTCTCGCTTCCAAGACGGAGCACCCGATGGAAGACTTTGTAGTTCTGCTCGATGATGTTGATGAAGGGGAGGGCGTACACGATGCGTGGAGCATAAGTCCCACCCCATCGGCTTTGAAGCTTGGTCCGAAGCCGAAGGGCTACATCCAAAGCGGCAAGCGTCTTTCCCAGGCCGGTGGGAGCGGTGAGCGCGAAGATCCGCCCGGGAAGCTCTTCCGGCGGGAGGGTTTCTACTTGTTCGCGCACGGCCCGCTGGAACTCGAAGCGCAGTCGGTCCAGCCCGTGGCGGGGCTTCCTCTCGCTCAAGAACTGCTCCACGAGATCGGGAGGCAGCGGGGTTCGCCTCGGAGGCCGGATGGCCGCGGCGCTGAACTTGTCCGCGTCGATGAGCGCCGAGAAAAGGAGCTGGCCCCAGAGGCAGAGCCGAGCCCCAACCTCCTCGGACAGCTTGCCCAGCTCGTACTGCAGGCGGGCCAACTCCCCGAAGATGTCCCGGAGATCGGGGGCCTCGACCAAGGCCTCCAGCGTCTCCAACCCCAGAGCGCGCCACTCCTCCCTGAACTCATCTTGGGCCAGCAGATCCGTGAGCTGGCGCTCCAGGGCTTCAAGCGCCCGCCGCAGCTCACCCGTGGCCCGTCCAGGATCCCCCAGGGGCGGGAGGAGCGTCTCCGGGGCGACGAGGTGGCCGTGGTGGCGATGGACGGCCAAATACCCCAAAAGCGGCAGGAACTCCCTACCAGGAGCATCCTCGTTCGGGAGGGCGCTTAGGCGCTCCCTCAAGAGCCAAGCCGCGCAGACGGCCCCGAAGAAGGCGTGCCGCTCCAGCCCACCCTCGAAGCACTTCCCCGTGCGCAGGTGCTTTTGGAAGTAGGAGGTGTACTTTCCCAAGTCGTGGGTCAGGCCTACGAGGTAGGCCGCTTCCCGCAGTAGCGCCCGGTGGCGCAGGGCGGGGTGGTCCAGCCGCGCCCGCGCCCCCTCGGCCACCTCCTGTAAGTGCTCGCGTAGGGACTTGCCCGGATGCGATTTGTACTCGGTCGCCATCCCCTTGTGCTTCCTCTCTCTTACTCACCTCAAGATCAAAGTTCTAAGAAGACGCCATATTTGTCCTCGTCGGGCAAACGGAAGATCTCCCCGCGTACTCGGAGGAGCAGGGGACGGCCCTCGGCCTCCCAGAGGACGTCGGCGACGGACTGAAGTCTCCGAGTGTCCGTGAAGTCAAAGGGCATTCGGTCCTTGAGCAGCCTCCGCCCCACGAGGCGTTCGAGCGGCGGCAACTCCACTATCCGCGGCAAAGGAATGACCGTCCCCAAGGGCAACGGTTCATGGGGGTCTAAGACCCAATCGACCGTCCCCGGGTCGTGGAGCCGGGGGTTCTCCACCCAGGCGGGGCACTCCGTCAGGCCCAGATAAAGGGGGTAACGGTACTCCCTCTGAACGAGCTGCCGGTGTAGTTTCCGAACGAGTTCCGGCTCGACGTGGGCGAAGTAAACTCGATAGCGCACGAATCGCTCCGGCGACCGTGGAAGGACCAGCTCCAAAGGAATCTGGGTGTGACCCCGGCTCCCGTCCCAGCCCTCGTTCTTGGTGAAGAGGTAGTTGACCGTCTGTATCGCGGTGCGCACGGGGCTCCGTAAGCGAACACCGATCCGTGCCCGCTCGGAGCCCAGCTCCTCGTAATACCCATCGCGTTCGTAGCCCAGGAGGGCGGCGATCAGGCCCATGAGCATCGTGCGCGGTGGCACCGGGTACGAGAGCGAGGAAGAGTTCGTATAGAACTTGCGAAAGTGGGCCATCGGACCCACTACTTCAAAGATCAACAGCGGTCCCTTCGCTTTCCCTTCGCTCCCTGCCATGAGATCACGCACCTCTCTCCGCCGGTCGCGCGAGGCTCATGAAGAGGCACCCGGAGCTTGGACGGTTGCGACGGTGAGTCCCACCTCCTCCAGCGCGGCCTTCAGCGGAACCCCGGAGGCGAAGTCGGGATGCACCCAGAGGACGACCTTTTCGATCTTGTCTTTCGCGTTCTGGAGGCGCTGCACGAGGCCAGTGAAGTTGAGCTCCACATCGTCTGGCTTTTCGAGTCCCTCCTCGCGCTCCAGGCTGATCCCGGCCCGCAGATCCCCTAAGAGCGTCCGGTCGTCCTTGTACTGCACCCGCAGATACAGTCGGGGAGTTTGCCCCAGCTTGCTCCGGGTAGTGGCCAAAAGGGGTAGAGCCTCGATCAACGAGTGGTCCAAGAGCCGCACGTCCTGCTCGGTTAGTCCGGTGAATCGAGCTCGCCAGGCGCTGATCGTCCCGTAGAACGCCAGGAACGAGTACTTGACCCGCCAGTCCTTGCCAAAAGTCCCGTACTGTCCCTTCTCCTCCCGCTCGCGGCCAGCAAACTGCGAGCTGATCGTGGCCGAGGGCAGGATCTCCACCCGATTCAGAGAGTAGCCCCAGGAGAGCTGTACCGGCCCCGTCAAGGTGAGGGAGGCCCCACCGCGCTCCCCCTCCCCTTCGCCGATGGGGATAGTTGCCCCGAAGAGCCGCGCGTCCACGAGCTTGCGCAGCAGCCATTGGGAGAATTCCAGCTGCTTGGCCGCTTCCTTGGCCGACCTCGCCCCGAACTCCTTGGCCAGGCCGTCAATCCGCTGCTTGGCCGAGACTCGCTGTGGCGCGCCGTTCTCGTCCTCCAGCTGCCGCACCCAAACATCAGGTTTCGGATCGTATCCTAGGTTCTTCCATTGATCTTCCCCCAAGGCGAGCCAATAGTCCCGGAGATAGCGCTTGAGGCGGACGTCGCTCACCAAGTTACGCCCGGTCTCGTAGTCCATCCGCGGCTTGTTCTCCTCGTCGGGGTCGCCATTGGGGTTGCACAGCCTGGCGTCGTACAGATACAAAAGCTCGCTGTTTCTCCGAACGATCTCGCTCATACGGACACCTCCTCATCTTTTTCTTCTTCTCGTTGGGCTTCCGCTTCCCGCCTCTGTTTCCCCGCCCGGATCGCTTGGTGGGTAGCATAGGCGTAGCCCGAGAGCACCCAGTAGACGTTCTCCTGCGGGGAGCCCAGCTCGTTCGCGCCCAGCGCCCGGTCGAGATATGCTTTCATCGCCGCGTAGAGTCCCTCGTTGTAGTCCACAATCTTGTACTGCCGAAGTTTCTCGTAAACCTCATTGGCCAGGCGCAGGAGCTTGTTCCGGTCCATTCCCTGGAAATGAACCTTGTTGAGGATGGGTTTTCCGCTGTCCCGCTGCTCGCGGGTGGAGCCAATCTTGCCGATGAGCACCCCCAGCAGGAAGAGGCCCCGCCGGGCCCCCACCAGCCCGAGCCCCTCCATCCAAGCCCTTGTAGCTTCATCGACCCCATTCCGCTCAACCTCCACTGCTTCGGAAGATACCATCGTGAGTACTTCACCTCCTTTATGATTTTGTAGTTGCTCCAATTTCCTTAAGTAATGTAAGAAGAGCTGCGACTGCAACATGAACTCAACCAAAGTTCGTTCCGGATCAGGTGGTCTGGTGTGAACGTACGCTTCGTAACGCTCGAAGCGATGAATACATGCCGTCTCCAAAAGCTGTGCTATCAGCTCCCGAGCGCTCAATGGCCGGCCCGTAAGGAGGGCGTCCAAAAGCTCCAAGTAGGGCTTTGTCTCGGCCTGCCGGTCCCGCTGCCGCAGGGGAAGAAGATAGAAAAGCTTCCCTAGGCTCAGATCCCACTCTCCGCGGGTGTCCCTTCCCAAATGTTCACCGGCCCAATCGCGCACGGCGTTTCGGACCTCGTCAAGCCAGTCGAGCCGCGAGGGCGGGACGTTGGCGATGAGCTTGTCCACCTTGACGGCCGCTTGCCCCTTGGTAGCGAAGAACAGATTGAGCACGAAAGCTCCCTTTATCCTTTCAAAGAGCTGATACTTCTCCAGCTCTTGCTGGAACGCATGCCACTTCTCCAGGGTTTCTGAGGCTGAAAGGCGCGCTTTCAAGTATTCGGCCCATTTCGCTACGGTGTCGACCGTAGGATAAGCTTCCGGAGCATGGAAGGTCGGGATCGGGTAGACAGCAGAGCGCCCCAGCCGGGTGCGTAGCTCGTTATCCACAAAGCGTTCTCCCGCCAATAGGGCTCGATAGCACCCCTTACAGAGGGTGTAGTTGCGCAAAAAACCTCTCTTTCGGAGCCCCGAGGCGAATCCGGGCTTGTCCGTGATGTAGAACTTGAGGAGCTTAAAGCGCGTGGTGTCCGATGTTACTCGCCCCCTAGATCCACAAATGTGGCAGATACCTTCAATTGCTTCTCGGCCCTCGAAAGTCTCATCCACCAGCTTCTGTTCGATGTAAGCGCAATAGTCAGGGTGCTGTACAAGCTTCTCGCCTTCTAA
>DQUX01000413.1 GCA_015662065.1 Anaerolineales bacterium
AGCGTTCCCAGCGCCGTCTGTTCACGGCGGCGCGAGTCGGGCAAAATACGGCGCTTGTTTGGACAATCGGTATCAGTACAACAGCCCCACCCGCTCCAGGCTTTCCTCCAGGTCCGGTTTGCTGTTGACCTCCAGGATCACCGGCCCCTCGAAGCCCATCCCCTCCAGTCGGCGCAGGAAATCGGCCAGGCTCCGCTCCACCTGGACCATCACCCCGCCGAGGATCGCCTCCCGCCGGACAGGGTCGGCCAGCAGACGGGTGATCTGGATCGTGGTGAAGCCCCACAGGTGCAGGACATAGACGGCCACCTCTATAGGCCGGGCCAGCTCGACGGCCTGGCGAACGCTCTCCACGCTGGCCCGACGCACCCGTTCGTTCAGGCTGGAGGGGTCTACCCACTAGCTCCATCTTGCGCTCCTGCCCTCCCCCCTCACCGGATCAGGAAGGGTCCGCTCCCCCCTCGCCGCCGGGGCCGGGATGGGAGCCGCTTGCGCCGCACCGCCTGGAAGGCGGCGTAGGCCTGGATCATCCCGTAGCCGGTCTGGTAGTCCCAGCCGGGGGCGCAGAGATTGAGAGCGGTGCGGGCCAGCACCCGGTGGGCCTGCTCCTGGGTGAGCCGGGGGCGGGCCTGTTTGAGCAGCCCGATCACCCCCGCGCAGATCGGGCAGGCGGCAGAGGAGCCGGCGTCGGAGTGGGTGTAACCGGTGAAGTGGCTGGGGGCGCAGAAATCCGGCTTGTATTCGTGGAGCGCGGCAGGCCCCTGGCTGGAGTATCCCGCCCACTGGCCGTGGATGTTCGCCGCCCCCACGGTGATCACCTGCTCGTGGCCGTTGGCCCCCCAGATGGACCGGCCGTGGCCCACATCGTCGCCGCACCGCTCACTGGGGCAGTGAGCCCCGCAGTTACCCGCGGCGAAGCAGACGATGATCCCCTCATCAATCGCCTGGAGGACCTTCTGGGTGAATGGGTGGTGAGGATCCATCGCGTAGTCCGGCGCCCACTCGTTCTGGTACATCCCCCAACTGTTGGAGAGAATGTGGGGCGTGTCGTCCTCCCGATGCCGCTGGATGGCCCACTCGTAGGCCATAATGGCGTCGGAGATGAGACCTGGGAAGCCCGGGTGGGCGGATTTGAGGACACCGATGTCCAGGATTCCGGCCTCGGGGCAGACGCCCACGGCGTCGTGGGCGCACATCGTCCCGTGACCGTCCGGGTCGGTACCCCAGGGAACCGCCGGGTTGGCGGTCCAGCCGTCCACCACCGCCGGCACGTCCTCCCGGCGCACGCCTGTATCGCAGATGCCGATGACGATCCCCTCCCCCCGGAATCCCTCATCCCAGATCTTATCGCAGCCCAGATAGGCGACGACGTCCGCCAGCGTCCCTTTGGGCGTGGCGTAATCGCAGTCGGGGTCCTCGCAGGGAGCGGAGACGTGGGAGAGCGTCAGCCTCCCCAAGGACCCTCCCCTCTCCTCCATAGGACGGAAGGGAGCGATGGGGGCATCGCTCCACACCGCTACTACGTCCGGGTCCTCCCGCAGCGCTGCCTCCTCCTCCGAATCTACCTCCCCGCGCAGGAGGACCGACTCCTCCTCCCGCAGGTCCATTCGGAGGAGGGCGTAGTGGTGAACCGGGCGACGGGCGGGCATCGGTTCGAACCGCTCGTCCAGGATGAACGAAGCCGCCCGAAGGGGCAGCCGGCTGGCCTTCAGCATGGTCTCGGCGGGCGGCTCACGGGTGGGCTTCTTGACCTCGACGATGACCCGTTTGGGGGACATAGGGGACCTCCTTGGGACACGGGAGAAACGATACGACGGCTAGAAAGCGAAGGGGCTCTTGCGGGGCCGATCGGCCTTTTCTGCCTCGGCTTCCTCGGCAGCGGGCACGAAGGGAGCGATGGGGGCATCGGACCAGATACGGATGACGTCGGAGCGGGCTTCCAGCTCCGGCTCCCGCCCCTCCTCGATCCGCCCCCGCAGGAGGATGAAGCGATACTCCTCGTTGCCACGCCGGGCCTCCCCGGCCGGGTTCTCCAGCGGGACCAAGTAGTCCGGGTCCCAGTCGAAGCCATAGTCCGTCAACTGACCGGCCAGTTCCCGCACGCGCCAGACGGAGGCACTTCGCGGCACCCGCATCTCGACCAACACCTGCCTTTGACCCATCTCCACCCCCCCTCGGTAATATTGTACGGCAGAGGGAGGATTCTGTCAACCAACCTGCCGTCGAAATTCTTCCTCGGTGATGAACTCACCCCCCTCGATCTCCCGCGAGACGACCCGGTAGGCATCGTCGAAGCGGATGGTGGCGTACATCAACGAGAAGCAGGTGCCGTCCATCATCTCCTTGCGGAGCATGTAGCCACCCCGCTCGAGATCGCGCATAAGATCGAAGCGGCGGCTGGCGCGGATCTGGAGCCTCTGCCCGCATTGGCCGCAACGGACGTAGAAGTAGATACCGTCTGGATCGTGGGCCCGCTCCCTGCGCTCCAGCAGCCTGTGCAGCCGCTCCCGTAGCTTCATCCCCACACCTCCTCGAGAAACCGCAGGACCCGCTCCAGAACCCCCTCGGGCGTCAGCGGGTCGGCATCCACCACCAGGTCGGCGTGAGCGCGGGCGTGGGCCAGCCGCTCCCCTATCTCCTCCCACCACCCCGCAGGCAGCTCTCGCCCCAGGCGGCGTTGGGCTGTCTCACGGGAGACCTCCAGGTAGATCAGGAGATCGGGCCGGGTGATCCGCTGCCACATCGCCGGGACGTAGGAGTGCTCCTGGGCCACCTCGCGGGCGTGGATCCCCCTCGCCCGTAGCCCGGCCACCAGCGTGCTCTTCCCCGCTCCACACGGACCCACGACGCCCACCACCGGGCCGCCGGTCACGGGCCGCGCCTCTTCCTCCGCAGCCGGCCCAGCCAGGCGCGGGGGCCGCGCTCCGGAACTGGGCATTCCCCCTCCCCCACGTTCATCTGATTTAGGCAGGCCAGGGCCTCCAGGGTGGCAAAGACCACGATCTGATCCCCCTCCGCCAGCACCAGGCGGGCCACCGGGTGAAGGTCCACCCCCGTCGGACCACGATGGAGAACGATCGAAAGGTCCAGTTCCTGCTCCACCTCCCCCACCTGCTTCCCCGCCAGCGGCGAGCCAGGGGCCACAGTGACCCGGCTGACGTTGAGGAGCACATCGTCCACGTATAAGGAGTGCTCCACCGCCGCGCGAGTGGCGGCAGCCGCAAAGGCGGGGGCCGCCAGCGCCGAGGTGCTGAAGGCGGTGCGGATGCCGAAGCCCCGGCGGACCCGCTCCGCCAGTTGCTGGTCGAACATCCGCATCACCACCTTGATGCCGGGATCCAACTCCCGCGCCTCCAGGGCGACCTCCAGGTTGGTCAGGTCATCCTCCGTGCAGGCGACCACCGCCGAGGCGACCCCCACCCCGGCCTTCTCCAGGAGGTCCCGCTGACGGGCATCCCCCACCAGCACGGGGATGCCCTCCTCACGTATGACCCCCAGGAACACCGCCTGGGGGTCCCGCTCGATGCCGACGACATCCTGCTGCATCCTCAGCAACTGGAGGACGACGCGGTAACCGACCTTTCCCAACCCGCAGACAACGACATGGTTCCGATAGGTTGACGCTACAGCCACCTGCCAAGCCTCCCTTCGCTCCTGTCGGTTCAGGAGAGCGGTCCCGAACCGCACCACGCCGTTGACCACCAAGACGACCCCCAGGACCGGCCACAGCACGAACACCAACTGGGCCAGGAGGTGGGCCGGGTAGTCCGCCACCGTTTCGAAGAACATCAACTTGAACGCGACGTGGAAAGCAGCCCCCCACCCCAAAGGCTGCCGGGGATCGTAGGTGAGGTGGAGGATAAGCGTGCCGATGAAGAGGAGAAGGACGAAGATGAGAAGCGTGTGACGAAACTGACCGATGAGGACTCGGGTGTCGCGGAAGTAAGCGCGGATCAGCCTCTGCGCGCGTCGACGGTTCATCCCACCCTCAGCAATCCCGGTCGCCCGCTCATGGGATCGGCATCTGCACCGAGAGACGACGCACCTGGCCCCCCTCCCCCGGTTGCACCCGGAGGACCAGGATGCTGATGTCGTCGCGGGGGCGGCCGCTTTCCAGCGCCAGGGCGCGCTCCAGCAACACGTCTGCCATCTGGCGGGCGCTACAACCGGCGGTGCTCATCTCCGCCACCACCGCCGGCAGGTCCATCGGGCCACCCCGGTTCTCCCCGGCGTGC
>DQUX01000149.1 GCA_015662065.1 Anaerolineales bacterium
GTGCCTCCGTGGTAGCTCAGGAGGTGAGCGATGTCGAAGGCCCGACTCTTGCGCACGGTCGAAGCGGCTGCCGTCCTCCTGTTCCTCCTCCAATCTGTCCGGATCCTCTTCTCCGTCCTCTTCGGTGTCATCTACGACACCATCTTTGCGGAGGTCATCCCCCTGGCGACTGCCGGGGGGATTTTAGTGGCAGTGGTCGTTGCCTTCCTGGCCCCGCTGGCCGCTCCCCGCCGCCGAGGGGAGACGTTTCTCCTCGTAACGGCCCTCGTCACCGCGCTGGCCCGCGTACCGGTGACGTTTAACCTTCCCGCGGTCCGGCTATGGGGGAGTGTCGTCGTCATCGGGGCCGCCGGCCTCTACCTCGCCGCCCTCCTCCAGCGCGTCCCCGGCCGGTTTGCCCCCGCCCTGGTCCTGGCCCTGACTGCCGACCAGTTCCTCCGTGCCGCCGGGGATACCTTCGACCTGGCCCTGCGGCCCTGGTGGTGGCCGGTGCAACTGGCGCTGGCAGCGGGGGTGGCGGCAGTCGGGGTGGCCCTCCGTGGCCCCGAAGGCCGGGCAACCACGGAGGGTCAGGGGACGGCCCTCCGTGGCCGCCCCTACATAGGGGCGTTGTTGTTCCTGGAGACGTCGCTGCTGGATTTCCCCAACGGGCTGGCCCGCTGGACCGGGGTCCCCTACGAGATCGTCGCGCCGCTGCTGATGGCGGTCACCCTCCTGCCGCTGCTGCCCCCGGTGCGGCAGGCGGTGGCCCGCCCCCTGCAGGGGCCGCTGGGGGGATTGGCCCTCCTCTTCCTGAGCCTGGCCGGCGTGGCGGCAGGCCGGCTGGTGGGGGGAGCGGTGGGATTAGCGGGGCTGCTGCTGGCCCAGCTCCTGCTCCTGCTGGTCCTCTTCGGAAACGACCGGAGGGGCAGAGGATCGCCCCGATGGGGCCTGGCGGTGGGGTTCCTCCTGTTCCTGGCGCTGAACTTCGCCTTCGCCTTCGCCTTCACATACCCCTACACCATCCCCGCCTTCCGGGGAATGGGGTTGCCGATCACTCTCATCGCCACTCTCATCGCCGCCCTCCCCGCCCTCCGCAACCAGCAACCAGCAACCAGCAACAGGCAACGAGCACCCAGATCCTGGCTCCTCCTCGCCCTTCCCGTCCTACTGGCAACCATCTTCGCCTGGCCCCACCCTGTGGCTTGGCGCGAGTCCGGCCCTATGCGGGTGGGCACCTACAACATCCACTACGGCTACAACACCCCCTGGCAGCTCAACCTGGAGGCCCAGGCCCGCACCATCGAGGAGAGCGGGGCGGATGTGGTGGTGCTTCAGGAGGTGGATACCTGCCGCATCACCAGCTACGGGGTGGACAACGCCCTCTGGCTGGCGCGACGGCTGGGGATGCGGGCGATCTACCAACCCACGCTGGAGGGGCTTTCCGGCATCGCCCTCCTCACCCGTTTCCCCGTGGTAGCCGCCGATGGGGCGCTGCTGGACAGCGAACTGGAGCAGACCGGTATCGTCCACGCCCGGCTGCAGGTAGGGGGGCGGGAGGTGGACGCCTACGGGGTCTGGCTGGGGCTGGCGCCCGAGGAGCGGGCCCGCCAGTTGGACGGCGCGCTGGCCTATATGGGCGACGCCTCGCCGGCCCTCTTCGGGGGCGACCTCAACTCCATCCCTGATTCCCCCATCTACGCCCGGCTGGTGGAGGCGGGTTTCACCGATCCCTTCATCTCCCTGGGGCTGGGCAATCCCCCCACCTCCCCCGCCATCGGGCCGCGCCACCGCATCGACTTCGTCTGGGGTCGGGGGCTGGAGCCCACCGACGCCGCCGTGTTGGATTCCCTGGCTTCCGACCACCGGATGGTGATCACGGAATGGAGGCTGCCCTGATCCACGACGGCCCGTTCGACCTGGGCGTGGAGGAGGAATACCAGCTCGTCGCTCCCCAGACCTGGGAGCTCCGCTCGACGATCCACCCCCTCCTCGAGAGGGACCTGGAGGACGGCAAGCGGGACGTCCGGGCGGAGTTTCTCCAATCCCAGGTGGAGGCCGGCTCCCGCGCCTGCGACACCGTGAAGGAGCTCCGCGCCGAGGTCCGGCGGATGCGGCGAGAGGCGGCCGCCCTGGCCCAGGGCCTGGGGCTGACGCTGGTGGCGGCCGGAACTCACCCTTTCTCCCCCTGGACCGACCAGCAGATCACCCAGGGGGGGCGGTACGCGGCCCTGGCGGAGGAGCTGCAGGAGGTGGGGCGGCGACTGGTCACCTTCGGCCTGCACGTCCATGTGGGCATCGCCGATCCCGACCTGCGCGTCCGGGTGATGAACCGGATACGGCCCTATCTGCCGCTGCTCCTCGCCCTCTCTGCCAGCTCCCCTTTCTTAAACGGTCGATTCACCGGCCTGCGGTCCTACCGGACCGCCCTCCTCGCCGCACTCCCCCGCACCGGCATTCCGCCCCGCTTCGACTCCTGGGCCGACTACCGGACAGCGGTGGAGAGGCTCATCGGGGCGGGGCTGCTGACCGACCCCTCTTTCATCTGGTGGGATGCCCGGCCCAACCCCCGCTTCCCCACGCTGGAGGTGCGGGTCCCGGACATGCCCACCTCCGTTGAGGAGACGGTCTGTCTGGCGGCGTGGGTGCAGGCGCTGGCGGTGAAGCTGGCGCGGGAGCCGGAGCCCCCATCCCCTCGCCGGTTTATCATCGGGGGGGGGAAGTGGCAGGCCGCCCGGTACGGCCTGGAGGCGCGTCTGCCCACCCCAGAGGGGGGGACGGCGCGGGGAGTAGGGGAGTGGGTACCGGCCCTGTTGGATTGGCTGGGGGACGTGGCGGATGAGCTGGAGAGCGGGGCGGAGCTGGCCTACGCGCGTACCATCCTCAGCGAAGGGAACAGCGCGGAGCGGCAACTGCGAGTGTGGCGAGAGACGAAGGACCTGCGCAGCGTGGTGGCTTATCTGGCACGAGAGACGTTGAGGTAGGACCCTGGGCTCCTACAACCGTTTTCGTAGCTCATACAGCTCCCGCCGCAGCCGCTCGATGCGCGCCTGGGTCTCCCTCTCCGGCCCGAAAGTGGCCCAGCGATGCTTGGCGAAGGCCAGCTCCGTCGCCAACCGGTAGTACCGCCCCAGCCACCGCCAGCGGGCAAAGTCCCCCTGAGCCAACGCCTGCGCCCGTTGGCCCACTCGCCTCCAGTAGGACTGGATGACCCGGTAGTCGCGCGGGCCGATAGCGCCGACGCGGATCTCCTCCACCAGATAGCGGGCGATCCAGACACGCTCGCGGTTAGCGGTCCAGATGAGGATGCCCACGAGGGTCAGCACACCGCCCCAATCCGCCACCAGGCTCACCAGCAGGGGCCAGCAGAGCGCTCCGGCCAGGGTTGCGCCGGTGTTGTGGATAGCGTGTAGGGCCGTCCCCGCGGCCAGCCCCAGGATGGGCCCGCCGATCTTGACCGACCAGCGAGGGGAGGTGCGGGCCAGGGCGATCCCCAGGCCGGTGCAGCCGGTGAAGAGGGCGTGGTTGAGGCCAAAGAGCAACGTGCGGAAGAAGCTCAACTCCAGCACCCCGCCCAATCCCCCCAACCCGTAGGCGTCGAAGAAGTAAAACAGGTTCTCGGTGGCGGCAAACCCGAAACCCACCAACCCTCCGTAAACGATCCCATCCAGCGGGCTGTCGATCTCCTGCCGGAAGAGGAGCAGAAGCAACAGGAGTATCAGCCCTTTGAACGGCTCCTCTGTGATCGGAGCGATGAGACTGGCGCCCAGAAGTTCCGCCCCGAGCCCGGGCTCCACCAAGAGGGAGATGGGGATGTTGAACAGGACCTGGATGATGATGGAGAAGACGACGGCGGGGACAGCGCCCCAGAGGAAGGCCGCGACCAGGAGCACCAGCGGCTCCTTTTCATACCGGTCGAACCACCAGAGGACGATGGCGTAGAGGAACATCGGCACAACGGCCAGGATCAGAATGACCGCAACCGCGACCAGCATTTCCATCCGACTCTCTCCTCCCATTCTCGCTGAAAGCCTGCCCGAGAAACCGCTTCCACGCCCCGCTCCCCTATGCAGGCCGGACGGTGCAGAGATGATCGCCCGCTACTCGAACAGGCGCTAACTCTCCGGCAGCGGGATCCCTCCCAACCGCCGGATGATCCTGGCGGAGGTCGATACGAAGTGAACCCACAGGGGGGACCGCCGTCCGTTGACCTGGGCCGACCGCAGGCTCTCCAGGAAGGAAGGAGGGGAATGGAAGGGAGGGACGACAACCACCGCGCGCCCCAGCTCCCAGGTGGAGTGGGCATCGCTCCCGGCCGTCATTGGCAGCCCTCGCTCCAGCGCCAGGTGTCGGGCAGCCCGGTTGTCGCCGGGGAAAAGGCAGCGGGCGTTGAAAACCTCCAGGAAGTCCAATTGGTCCAGCAGAGGCAGGAGCACCGCCCGCCCCATCGCTTCGCGTCGAAGCGAGTCGAGGGGATGGGAGATCCCCACGACCCCTCCCTGGGCGTGGACGGCCTCGATGGTCTGCCGGGGGGAAAGGCCCGCCGGGACCGGTTCGTTCAGGAAATAGGCGATCAGTTCACCGTGGGTGGTGCGGATCTCCTCCCCGACGATGACCCGCTCCGGGTCCATCTCCTTGAGCCGCAGTGCTCCGGCGATGGTATTGTGGTCGGTGACCGCCACCCGGTCCAGCCCTTTGCGCCGACAGGCCTCCAGGAAGGCGGGGAGGCTTATCAGGCAGTCTTGGGAATAGAGGGTATGGGTGTGAAGATCGCATACCAGGCCATCTCTGGCTCCGATGCCGTGTGCGTCGGTCATCTTTACTCCCTGTACGCCGCCAGGCGCATTGTACAACACCTATCCTGATGCCACAAGCCCACCGCCCGAGGGGTTTTCGAGGTATGTAAGCAAAACGAGGGGCGAGCATCAACCCCAGGAGGGGCGACGCATGCGTCGCCCGGTGACGCGCGCGTCGCCCCCACAAAGGCCGGGACAGGGAAGGATCCCCTTCCCTGTCCCGGCCGCTTTGCAGGGCAGACTACTTCGTCTTGACCCTGATGGTCTTGGGCCTGATCTCCTCCACTTTGGGCAGCGTGAGGGTTAGCACGCCGTTCTCGAAGACCGCCTCGGCCTTCTCCACGTCTACCGGCACGTTCAACGTCAGCGAACGGGAGAAGTGGCCATAGGCACGCTCCTGGAACAGGTACTCCACGTTGTCCAGCGGTGGACGGAGCTCGCCCCGGATCGTGAGGGTGTCCCCCTCAATGGTGATGTCCACCTCCTCGGGCAGGAGCCCGGGCAGGGAGGCGGTCAGCACGATCTCCTCCGGCGTCGTGTAGACGTCCACCGGCAGCCGCAGGGGTTCCTCCGGCGTGCCGCGCCGCCAGGTCGTCCGCGGCCGGACGACGGACTCCTCGAAGAGCCGGTCCATTGCCTCGCGGAGCGTCATCATCTCGCGGAATGGGTTAAAACGGACCACAGTCATCTCTCACCTCCGGGCTTATCGCCCCCTATTTCCTCGCCTTCACCTTGATCGCCCTGGGCCGGACCTCTTCCGCTTTGGGCAGCGTGAGGGTCAGCACGCCGTTCTCGAAGACCGCCTCCGCGTCGTCGGCAACGACCTGGGTCGGCAGGGGCAGGGAGCGGCAGAAGGAGCCGTAGTACCGCTCACGGCGCAGGTAGTTCTCCTCCTTGACCTCCTCCTCCCGCTTGACCTCCCCCCGGATCGTGAGGGTGTCGCCGGTGAGGCTGATGTCCAGGTCCTCCGGTGTCACACCGGGGACGGTCGCCTTGACGACGATGGAGTCCTCGGTTTCATACATATCCACCGCCAGGGTCTCCATCTCGCCGGCGCGTATCCAGCCCCCTCGCGGCCGCACGAAGGACTCCTCGAACAGACGGTCCATCGCCTCGCGCAAGCTGATCAGATCGCGGAAAGGTTCCCATCGTATCAGATTCGACATCTCACGTCACCTCCTTTCTCAGAACTCCACATCTGAAAGGCAACA
>DQUX01000197.1 GCA_015662065.1 Anaerolineales bacterium
TCCGCGCCTCCCCCTCCGCCGCCGCCGCCGCCCTCAGCTCCTCCTCTTTGCCGGCCGCCAGCGACTCCAACCAGGCCAGCGCCTCGTCCCCACTGGGCAATCCCTCCTCCTCCAGCCAGGAGGGCACGGCTTCCCCTTCCGGCTCGGCCGGCTCGGCGGGCTCCGAGGGAACCTCCCCCACCTCGGCCAACCAATCCGGTATCCCCGCCCCCTCAGCCGGCGGGCCTGTCACCGTCTCGGCCAGCCACTCTGGAGCCCCCTCCCCCTCCGAAACCTCCGGCACCGTCGGGGGAACCCCAACCCCCTTCCTCATCTCCGGCGGCGCCATCTCCCTGAGCCACTCGGGGATCTCCGCCGGAACCGGAGGTTCCGGCAGCGGCTCCTCGGCCTCCTCGGGCGGCACTGGTTCCTCCGGCCACCCCGGGACCTCGGAGGGCACAGCCCCCTCCTCGCCCACCTCCTCCTCGGCCATCGAAGGCAGGCCCGCCTCCGCCAGCCAATCCGGCACCTCGGGCTCCGGGGGCCGCTCCCCCACGGGCTCGGGCCCCTCCGGCACAGGTGGGGGAGAAACGCCCTCGCCGACCTCCCGCAACCACTCGGGAACCTCCTCCTCGGGCGCCGACGGCTCCTCGACGACCCCTTCCGCCATCTCCGCCTCGACCGTCTGAGCCAGCAGCCACTCCGGGACCGCGAGCCCCTCCTCCTCGACAATGGCGGCTTCCTCCGCAGCCGGTGCTTCTCCATCTTCGGCCGAGCTCACCTCCTCCAGCCAGGCGGGGATCTCAATGCGCGCCTCCATCGTCGCCTCCAGGTCGATCAGCGCGCGCTCCTCCTCCGCCGGGGTGACCGGCAACCCGGCCGCCCTCAACCAGGCGGGCTGCTCCTCCGGTCGCTCGGGGGGGACGTACTCCAGCCGGGGCAGACGGACCTCTCGCCGCTCCAGAGGAGAGGCGTCACCAAAGAGCTCGGCCGCCTCCCGATTCTCGGGGTCGAGGGCCTCCGCCCGCTGCAGGTGCACCCATCCCTCATCCCGCCCACCTCGGGTCCAGATTTCTCCAAGAATCAGGTTCGCCCGCAGGCAATAAGGCAGCTCCTCCAACACCTGCAGGCAGGCCTCCTCCGCCTGAACCCGCTGCTCGTTGCGCCAAAGCGCCTCGGCCAGGGCCACCTGCAGGTCCACTCGCTCCGGCTGCTCCGCCAGCAGTTCCCGAAATTCCTCAATCGCCCGAGAAAGGAGGTTCCCCCGCATATGGAGCCTGGCCAGCCCCCCTCGGGTCAATTGTAACCGGGTCGGTTCCACCCCGTCTCGACGGCCATAGAGCCGCCGGAGTTCCTCCTGAATCGCCTCGTTGTCGGGAGTCAGCTCGAAGGCCCGTTCCATATGCCAGACCGCCTGTTGCAGGTCCCCCCGGCGATCAGCGATAATGCTCATCCCCACCCGGGCCACAAAGTCGTCGGGGTCCCCACTCAACACCCGGCGGAACATATCCTCGGCCAAATCCTCCTGGCCCGCCTCCAACATCGCCTTCCCCAGCAGCCGATATGTCTCCAGATGTTTGGGATAATGTTGCAGAACATGCCGGCCGTGAGCGACAGCCTCGTCATACTGTCCCCTCTCGACGGCTTCCTCGATCTCCTGAATGTACTCCTGCAGGCTGATCTCTGCCATCCTCATCCCCCCTACCGACCCAGCACCCATCTCACTCCCACGTCCTGCGGCACGACCGGAACATCCGAGCGACGCTCTTTCATTATG
Source organism: Anaerolineales bacterium (assembly GCA_015662065.1). Taxonomy (GTDB): domain Bacteria; phylum Chloroflexota; class Anaerolineae; order B4-G1; family DUEL01; genus SZUA-1492. The sequence continues at coordinate 1,757 of DQUX01000197.1, forward strand.
CAACGATTTGTAAGAAAAGTCAATCTTTGCTTGACGTCTGCATACTTATGGGTAATCACCAATGGCTTGCCCTCAAACTATGGAGGGCCTTCAGGCGGTCCAACAGAGGCTCCACGTCCGGCTCCCCTGGCGGAGCCGGACCCAGGGGATCGGAGATCGTATCCTCCCCCAGGAGAGCGTAGAAGGTGTTCAGGACACCGTGGGCCAGGACATCCAGGTGGTAGCCGCCTTCCAGCGTGAAGAGGATACGCCCGTCACACAGCTCCTCCGCCATCCCCACCAGCTCCCGGGCCAGACGGGCGTATCCGGCCAATGAGAGCCGCATCATCGCCAGGGGGTCCTGCCAGTGGGCATCGAAGCCCGCCGAGACCAGGATCAGGTCGGGCCGGAAGCGGCGGGCCAGGGGCCAGAGCAACTCCTCGAAGACACGGGCGTATCCGGCATCCCCTACCCCGGCCGGCAGGGGCACGTCCAAAACCGTTCCCTTTCCCTCCCCCTGCCCCACCTCCCTCCAGTGGCCGGTTCCGGGATAGAAGGGGTACTCGTGGGTGGAGAAGTAGAAGACGTGGGGGTCGGCATCGAAAATGGCCTGGGTGCCGTTGCCGTGGTGGACGTCGAAGTCGGCGATGAGGACCCACGCGATCTGGGGGAAGGTCAGTGCGTGGCAGGCCGCCACCGCCACGTTGTTGAACAGGCAGAACCCCATCCCCCGGTCGGAAAGGGCGTGGTGACCTGGCGGCCGGATCAGGGCAAAGCCGTTGTCGATCCGTCCCGCCAGCAACGCCTCCACTGCCGCCAGCAGCCCTCCGGCCGCCATCTGCGCCGCCTCATAGGAGCGATCGTTCACATAGGTGTCGGCATCCAGATGCCCCCCACCCCGCTCCGCCATCCGCTGCACCCGCTCGATGTAGGCGGGGGTGTGCACCCGCTCCAACTCCTCCTCCGTAGCCGGCCGCGGCCCCACCGCCTCCAACCGCCCCAGCATCCCGGCCTCCTCCAAGAGCGTCAGGATCCGCTCCAGTCGCCTGGCATTCTCCGGGTGGTGGGGCAGGTTGTGCTCCAGATAGATCGGATGGTAGACATAGCCGGTCGCCATACGCCACCTCCAAATGTGATCCGCAAGCGCCTACAGCAGGTCCCTCCGAAACGAAACCAGCCCCTATCCCGCCTGAGCAGCGGGGGCCGCCCTTCCCCAGAGCGGCCCCCGTTTCACCCGATGACGAACAGGACTGCCTCCGCCCGCCTTTGGGCATCGGATGGGCGGCAGGTGGCAAGCCGGCGCGAACTTACGCCGATCTGCGGCAAGCCCTGCGGCTTCATTCTCCTTTTGGCATATCGGTCAGCAGTCGCCGGCGCGAACTTACGCCGATCTGCGGCAAGCCCTGCGGCCGGTCCCCACGGACCAGGCTCCTACTGGAACAGGTGCAGACCGTGCTCCAGGAACAACGGCAACATCGTGATGGACAGGATATTCTGCAGTTTGATGAGAATGTGCAACGATGGGCCGGCCGCATCTTTCAGCGGATCGCCCACCGTGTCGCCGATCACCGACGATCTATGGGCATCCGACCCTTTGCCGCCCAGGTGCCCGTCCTCGACGAACTTCTTGGCGTTGTCCCAGGCACCGCCGGAGTTGAACATAAACATCGCCAGAGTCGCACCGATGATCTTCACGCCGATGAGAAAGGCGGCCAACGCCCAGGCGCCGAAGACAAAGCCCATAGCCAGAGGGAAGACCACCCCCCATACGGTGGGCCAGATCATCCCCTTCAGCGCATCACGGGTGGCGATATCCACACAGCGAGTGTAGTCGGCCGGGACCTTTCCCTCCAGCAATCCCGGTATCTCCCGAAACTGACGCCGCACCTCGTCTACCACCTTGTATGCAGTCCGGCCGACGGCGTGCAGCGTCTGGGCGGAGAACAGGAAGGGGATCGTCGAGCCGATCATGATCCCTGTGATGTTCACCGGGTCCACCAGGACGAACCTGGCGTGGTAGACGACTTCGGTCAGCGGCATGCCCATATGGCGAGAGATCTCGGTGATGTAGGTGAAGAGAATCACCACTGAGGTCATCAACGCGCAGGACATGCTGTAGCCCTTGGTGATGGCCTTGGTGATGTTGCCCGCCGCGTCCAGCACGTCGGCCGATGTGCCCACCTCCTCGCCAACGCCAGACATCTCGGCGATGCCGCCAGCGTTATCGGCGATGGGGCCGAAGGCGTCGCCCGCCATGATGATGCCCTTCATCTCGGTGATCCCCAGTGTCGCCGCGGCGATGCCGAAGAAGCCAGGTAGCCCGCCGCCCATGATCATATAGGCCGCCACGTTGACCATGGCGATGAAGACCTTGGGCAGCACCGCGCTCTCGAAACCGTAGGCCATGCCGCTGATGATGTTGATCCCCGGCCCGCTCGTGGCTGCCTTGGCGATCTCCTGCACCGGCTTGGCGTTGGAACCGGTGTAGTACTGGACGATCAGCGCGCTGACCAGCGCGGCCGCCAACCCCAGGGTGAGGCACCAGAAGAGGCGCATGTCGTGCATCACCCACTTAGACAGGGCGAAGAAGGCGATCACGGAGAATATCCCCGTGGTGAAGAACCCCAGGTTTAGGGACGCGATGGGATCTCGTTTGCCGGTCCCCCGCACGGCCAGGACGCCGAGCACCGCACCGATGGCGCCGATGGAACGGGTCAACAGCGGGAAAAGGACGGCGGCGAACCCATAGCCAGCGAACCCATATTCCGGCATCGGGTTCATAAAGGCCAACCCCATGATCATTGTGGCAACCAGGTTATCGGAACCAGACTCGAACAGGTCCGCCCCACGACCCGCGCAGTCACCCACGTTGTCCCCCACCAGATCGGCGATCACCGCCGCGTTGCGGGGATCGTCCTCGGGGATACCGACCTCAACCTTGCCCACCAGGTCCGCTCCCACGTCGGCCCCCTTAGTGTAGATCCCGCCGCCAAGCTGTGCAAACAGCGACGCGAGACTGGCCCCGAAGCCGAAGCCGACCAGCATGCTCACATTCTCGGGATTGTCCGGCCTCACACCGAAGAGAATGGCGAGGAAGGAGATGCCCAGCAGGTTGAAGGCGACGATGGTTAACCCCATCGTCGCTCCGCCGCGAAAGGCGATGGTCAGCGCCTTCCCCGGCAGAGTCCGCGCCGCCTGGGTCGTGCGCACGTTGGCCCGCGTCGCCACGTTCATCCCGATGGTGATGGCCAGCATAGAGGCGAGGGCGCCGCACACGAAGCCGAAAGCGATCTGCCATTGAGGCCAGAAGACCGCCAGCAACAGCGCCGCCAGTCCGACGATGAAATATGCAATCGCTCGGAACTCCCGGCGCAGGAAGGCGTTGGCCCCCTGCTGGATAAAGCCGGCCACCTCCTGCATACGGGGAGTGCCCGGATCCTGCTTGAGCACCCAGCGGGCGAGAACCCAGACGAAGACCAGGGCAAAGATGCCGGCCAGAGGGGTGAAGTAGATTGTAAGCAGGCTCATCGTTCCTTGAACTCCTTTCCATAGACTTGACAGGGAAATTGAA
>DQUX01000295.1 GCA_015662065.1 Anaerolineales bacterium
ACCGATATTACATCCCTCCTTTCGTTCAGAGTCTCGGGGTGGCATCAGCGTCGTCCTCCCATAGGGTCTGGTAGATCTCCTTTCGATCCAGCCGCGCCTGCATCGGGCCGAACACCTCTAGTTTCCGCTCGGCGACGAACTGGCCCACGTCCGCCGCGCGACGCGGGGGGAGGCCGTCGAGCAGGGCCAGCAGCAAGCCGGCCCAGAAGGCGTCCCCCGCGCCCGTCACATCGGCGACGGCGACATCGTGGGGCGGGGTGTTGAACCGCTCGCCGCTGGCCAGGGCCAGTAGCGCTCCCCCCTTGCCCATCGTCAACACCACCACGCTGGCCCCCCACTCCAGGAAGCGGGAGACACATGCGTCGGGATCGGCCTGGGGGCCGAAGAGGCGGCGACAGTCGTCCAGCGAGGGCTTGACGAGGTCCACGTAGCGGCAGGCCTGGCGGAGCACCTCCGGAGCGGGCACGGTTTTGTCCCAGATCGTGGGGTGGTAGTTCGGGTCGAGGGAGACAAGGCACCCCGCCTCCCGGGCGACGCGCAGGGCGTGGAGAATCGCCGAGCGGGCGGGCTCCTGGGAGAGGCCGAAGGCGGAGGTATGGAGAGCGCGGGCCTGGCCAATGGTTTGGACAGGGATCTGGGGGGGGGAGAGAAGAGCGTCCGCTCCCCGATAGATGAGGAAGTCGGGCGTAGCCGTGTGGCGGACGATGACGGAGAGGGTGGTTAGGACCCCCGGGATCTCGTGCAGGTGACGGGTCCCCACCCCCACCCGTACCAGTTCCCGTCGGAGAAAGCGCCCGAACCCGTCGGCGCCCACGCATCCCACCACGGCCGCGCGCCCTCCCAGAAGGTTCACATTCCAGGCCGTGTTGGCCACCTGCCCACCGAGAAAGCGGCGGAACCGCTCCGCCTGGTCCAGGGAGGAGACCATCTGATCGGAGAGGAGGTCCACCAGGACCTCGCCGACGGCGATGAGGTCGTACCGGCTCTGTTTCATACGCTGTCCTTTGTGGAACCGGTTCCACAACCCGGGCACAAAAAACGGTTTGGAAACGGTTCCAGCCGTTTCAACAGAAAATCTAGGGTTGGTCTACCTGGTGCTCGTCCGCCCTCTCACTCCGCAGGCGGGGCCGTTGTGGCCCGAACCACCAATTCGATGGGGAGAAGGTCGCACGAAGGCTCCCCCTCCCCGTTCTCGATAGCGCGAAGAAGGAGGTGCGTCCCCCGCCACCCGGAGTCGAAGAGGGGCTGGCGAATGGTGGTCAGGTGGAGGTACTCGGCGATCTCAATGTCGTCATACCCGATCACGGAGAGGGATTCCGGAACCGGGATCCCCCGTTCCTGGGCGACCTCCAGGACCCCCAGGGCCTGGGTATCGCTGGCGGCGACGATGGCGGTGGGCGGTTCGGGAAGGGAGAGGAGGCGGTGGGTAAGTTCGCGGGCCACATCCCGCCCGTGCTCCCCCGTGGCCGTATACTCGGGTCGGACGGGAAGCCCCGCCTCCTCCAGGGCGTTCCGGTAGCCGGCGTACCGTTCGTGGCTGGAGGTGAAGCTGAAGGGATTGGGGTACTGGTCCCCCAGGAAGGCGATGCGGTGGTGCCCCAGGTCTATGAGGTGGCGGGTGGCGGTTCGCCCGCCCGCCACGTCGTCGACGACGACGCGCGGGAGCCGGGGGTGACGGGCATCTACCAGCACGGTGGGCACACCGGCCCGGTGGAAGCGGGCCACGTCCTCGTCGGAGGGAGAGAGGGAGATGATGAGGAGGCCGTCGACCCGCTCCGGCCGGGGGACGCTTCGAAAGTAGACGTTCCGCTTGGCCACCGTCTCTACGTTGTGAACGATCAGGTCATACTCCGTCTCCGCGATGGCCGCTTCGACGCCGCGGAGCCGTTCCACGAAGGAGGGGCGGGTGAAGAAGGGGACGATGACGGCGAGGGTGAGGGTTCTGCCCAGAGAGAGGCGACGGGCGAAGGGGTTGGGCACATAGTCCAATTCCTCCATCGCCTTCAGCACCTTCTGTCGCGTGGCGTCGCTGACCAGCGGGCTGTTGTTGATGACCCGGGAGACCGTACCGACCCCCACCCCGGCCCTGCGGGCCACATCCGAGATCGTCGCCATTATCCCCACCCTTATGGAACCGGTTCCATTATACCACAGAGCCGCCCCTGTGTCAATGGGACGTCTGGTTGCGCACCCTTCGTGACCTGGCCCATCCCCGCCACCTATTGAAACGTTTCAGTCACCCAGGAGATCCTGTGGGAAAGGGACCAGAGGTCACGATTAAAGACGTCGCCCGCCGCGCCGGCGTCTCCATCGCCACCGTCTCCTACGTCCTCAACGAAAGCGCCCCGATCAGCGAGGCCACTCGCGCCCGCGTGCTCGCCGCCGCAGCTGAGCTGGGCTACCGCCCCAGCGCGATCGCCAGGGGCCTGCGCGCTCAGGAGAGCCGCACCATCGGCTATAGTTGGCATCAACACCCCCCTGACCGCTGGCATCCCATCCTCGACCGCTTCCTTTACAGCATGGCTGAAGCAGCGGAGGAACAGGGGTACCATTTGGGCTCATCCGGGGCGAGAAACTGCCACAGCGTAAGGTCCTGCTGCCGCCTACGCTGATCGTGAGGGATTCCAGCGGAGTAAGGATCGCCTAAGCCAGTCAAAGACAGGGGCCTGCCCCCGGTGAAGAGACGCAAGCCCCTGTGTGTGAACACAGACACGCACCGTCCCGCCGCCGACGGCAGCCGATGCACGCCTGCGCACGACCGGCATTATACCACGGGCTCGGGAGTTGACCAAGTGACCAAGATCAGAGCCATCATCTTCGACCTGGATGGAGTGCTGACCAACACCTCTGAGTACCACTACCGCGCCTGGAAGCAACTGGCCGACGAACTGGGCGTCCCCTTCGACCGACAGCGGAACGAATCGCTCCGCGGGGTCTCCCGACGCCGGTCTCTGGAGCTGCTTCTCGACGGCCGGACCGCCACCGAGGAGCAGATGCAGGAGTGGATGGCCCACAAGAACACCGCCTACCAGGCCCTCATCCGCCAACTGAGCCCCCGCGACCTGCTGCCAGGGGCGTTGGAGCTCCTCCGGGAGTGCCGAAAGGCGGGCCTCAAGGTCGCCGTGGCCTCGGCTAGCAGGAACGCCCGCACCGTGGTGGAGCGGCTGGGCATCGAGCCGTTGCTGGACAGGCTCGTCGACGGCCATACCGTGCCCCGCCAGAAGCCAGCTGCCGACCTGTTCCTCAAGGCGGCCGAGCTGCTGGGCGTGCCGCCAGAGGCCTGCGTGGTGGTAGAGGACGCCGCCTCCGGCATCGCGGCCGCCCGAGCCGCCGGGATGCGGACTGTCGGCTTGGGACCGCCGGAACGGGTGGGCGCGGCCGACCTAGTCGCCCCTGACCTCTCCACGTTGACCCTCAACGCCATCCTCCGCATCCAGCCGGCACCCAGCAACTGGCACATCACCGAGACCGCCTTCGACCCGGCCGCCCTCCACCACAGAGAGACGCTCTTCACCATTGGCAACGGCTACCTGGGAACCCGAGGGAGTTTCGAGGAGGGCTACCCGGGCGACCGACCGGCCACCCTTGTCCACGGTGTCTTCGACGACCATCCGCTGGTCTACACCGAGATGGTCAACCTTCCCAACTGGCTGCCTTTCGTCCTCCTCGTGAATGGCGAGCGGTTCCGGATGGACCGAGGCACGGTGCTTTCCTACCGGCGGCACCTGCACCTGCCGACCGGCGTCCTCACCCGTACGGTTCGCTGGCGCAGCCCCGCTGGCCACACCGTGGACCTGGAGATCGAGCGGTTCGCCAGCCTGGCCGATCCCCACCTGCTGGGCATTCGCTACCGGGTGACTGCCCTTGACTTCAACGGGCAGCTGGAGTTTCGCGCCAGCCTGGACGGGCACGCGCTCAACCCGGAGCTGTTCCACTGGCGACAAGTGGCTCAGGGAACCATCGATCAGCAGGGGGTCTATCTCCACACCCGCACACAACGCTCCAGCATCGAGGTGTGCGAGGCCTGCCGGCTCGACCTCTCCGGCGGGCGCGATGTGATCTACACCTACCTGGACTGCGAGGGCAACCCCGGCGTCGCCGCTCGGCTAGCCGTGCGGCCCGAGGAGACGGTCCAGGCCGACAAGCTGGTCGCGCTGTTCACCAGCCGCGAGGTGGACGACGTACACCAGGCCGCCCTTTCCGCGCTGGAGGAGGCCGTCGCTCGCGGCTACGACGCCGCACCGCGCCACGACGACCGAGCGAGCATCCCCGCCAAAGCGCTCAGCGGCTTCGGCTACCGGGGCCACGTCTTCTGGGATACCGACATCTTCATCCTTCCCTATCCGCATGGGACGGGCATCGGCGCTCGCCTTCATCTTGGCTCTGATGATCCTGCGGTACTTCATCCGCAGCATCGCCGTGACGGGGCTGAAGGGGGTATGAGTTCACTGAACACTGAGCACATCGAAGACACTGAGAGCACTGAAACGAGGAGTGCTTCAGTGCTTTCAGTGTCCTCAGCACCCTCGGTGTTCAGCGCCCCATGAGCCCCCTCGCGATCCGGTTGTGCCGCTCGATCACCGGCCCCAGGTCCACCGTTTGGAGGTGCCCCTCCTCCACCACCACCCGCCCGTTGATGACGGAGAGGTCCACCCGCTGGGGGGTGCAGAAGACCAGGGCCGCCAGCGGGTCGTGGAGCGCCCCGGCGTAGTCCAGCCGGTCCAGGCGGAAGCCGATGAAGTCGGCCGCGAAGCCCTCGGTGAGTTGGCCGATGTCATCCCGGCCCAGGACCTGCGCCCCGCCTCGCGTCGCCAGCCAGAGCGCCTCCCGGGCCGAGAGCCCCGCCGGGTCGCCCGAGACCCGCTGCAACAGCAGCGCCATCCGCGCCTCGGCCAGCAGGTGGGAGGAATCGTTGCTGGCGGAGCCGTCCACCCCCAGCCCCACCCGGACCCCCGCGTCCAGGTAGGCCCGCACCGGGGCGATGCCGCTCCCCAGCCGCATGTTGGAGCTGGGGCAGTGGCAGACCCCGGTGCCGGTGCGGGCCAGGAGGCCGATCTCCGGCTCGTTCACGTGAACCCCGTGGGCGTACCAGACGTCGTCCCCCACCCACCCTAGCTCCTCAGCATACCCCACCGGCCGGTGGCCGAACTGCTCCAGGCAGAAGGCCTCCTCGTCCAGGGTCTCGGCCAGGTGGGTGTGGAGACGGACCCCGTAGGAGCGGGCCAGCGCGGCCCCCTCCCGCATCAGGTCGGGCGTCACCGAGAAGGGGGAGCAGGGAGCGACGACGATGCGCACCATGCCGTAGGGCTCGGGCTCGTGATAGGTCTCGATGGCCCGCTGCGTGTCCTTAAGGATGAAATCCTCATCCTCGACGACCCGATCGGGCGGAAGCCCCCCCTTGCTCTCTCCCAGGCTCATCGAGCCGCGACTGGCGTGGAAGCGGATGCCGATCTCCCGGGCGGCGCGGATCTCGTCGTCGATGCGGCAGCCGTTGGGGTAGATGTAGAGATGGTCGGCCGCGGTGGTGCAACCGGAGAGGATCAGCTCTGCCAGGCCCACCAGGGCGCTGGTGTAGACCGCCTCGGGGGTCAGGTTAGCCCAGATGGGATAGAGCGTCTTGAGCCAGCCGAAGAGCGTGGCATCCTGCGCCGCGGGCACCGCCCGGGTGAGGGTCTGGTAGAGGTGGTGGTGGGTGTTGACCAGCCCCGGCAGGAGGATCATCCCCCGGGCGTCGATGACCTGGTCGGCCTGAGCCGGCAACTCGGCGGTTGGGCCAACCCGCTCGATCCGGTTATCCCGCACAAATAGGCCGCCGCGCCGGATACGCCGGTCGGCGTCGTCCATAGTGACCAACAGGTCAGCATCTCTCACAAGCAACGTGGACACGGTGGGACCTCCTCGGGGTGTCTTGGCACACCGACGCGCAAATTCATCAACTCACTATTTCATCTCCACAATCAACAGGTAGTCTCCCCCTAGAGTGTGGTTGGCGAATGGCGGCTTGATTCACCGCGAAGAACGCGGAGAAATCAAAAGAGTGTGGCTAAAATCTGCGGGAAGTCCGG
>DQUX01000103.1 GCA_015662065.1 Anaerolineales bacterium
CCCCTCCCGCCCGGAGGAGGAGACCTTCCAACTGTTCTGGGAGGTGTGGGAGATCATCGAGCAGGAGTACTATGGCGATCTGCCCGATATGCAGGCGGTCACATACGGCGCGATCCGGGGAATGCTGGAGACGCTGGGGGATGAGTACACCTCCTTCATCGAGCCCGACATCTCCGCCATCCTCAACGAGGACGCCAGCGGGACCTTCCAGGGCATTGGCGCCTTCGTCCGTATGCGGGAGGACGGCAAGCTGGAGATCGTCAGTATCATCCCCAACTCCCCCGCGGAGGGGGCCGGTCTGCAGGGCGGCGACCGGGTCCTGGCAGTGGACGGCCAGTCCATCGTCGGCTTCGGTATCTACGAGGCGATCGCCCTCATCCGTGGCCCGGCCGGCACCCCGGTCACCCTCCTGATCGAACGGCCCGGCGAGGAGAAGCCCTTCGAAGTGACGATTGTCCGGGCGCGGATCGAGATCCCCCTGGTCGAGGCGGAGGTGCTGGAGGGGAATGTGGCCTACATCCATCTCACCGAGTTCAGCGCCACCGCCACGTCCCAGATGGAGAATGCGCTGGAGGAGCTGCTGGCTCAGCAGCCCGTCGGGATGATCCTGGACCTGCGGGATAACCCCGGCGGCTGGCTCGACCAGGCGGTGAGCGTGGCGGACCTGTTTCTGGACGAGGGGGTCGTCCTGATCGAACGGGCCTCCGACGGCTCTGAGGAGACTTTCCGCTCCCGCGACAGAGGGTCTGCCGAGACCATCCCCCTCGTCGTCCTGGTGAACGAGGGGAGTGCCTCCGCCTCCGAGATCGTCGCCGGGGCGATCCAGGCCCGGGAGCGGGGCATCCTCATCGGTGAACCGACCTTCGGCAAGGGCTCGGTGCAGCGGCCCTACCGGCTCTCCGATGGGTCCGAGCTGCGGGTGACCGTCGCCCGCTGGTTCACCCCTAACGACGTTGTTATCCACGGCCAGGGCCTCACACCCGACATCGAAGTGCTGCTGCCGGAGGACCTGGAGCCCGGCCAGGACCCCCAACTAGATCGAGCAGTGGAATATCTGCTGACGGGGGAATGAGGTGGGCGACATCAAGGTCGTGGCCACCAATCGAAAGGCCACCCACGACTACGTCATCGAGGACCGCTACGAGGCTGGCCTGGTGCTGACCGGGACGGAGATCAAGTCCATCAGGGCCGGGCGGGTCAGCCTGCGGGATGGGTATGTCCAGCCGAGAAATGGAGAGCTATGGCTGGTCAACGTCCACATCGCTGCCTACGACCCCGCCGGTCGGCACGGCCACGACCCCCGCCGCCCCCGCAAGCTCCTTCTCCATCGGAAAGAGATCGACCGGCTGATCGGTAAGGTGCAGGAAAGAGGGTATACCATCGTGCCGCTGCGGATGTACCTGAAGCGAGGGCTGGCGAAAGTGGAGATCGGCCTGGCCCGGGGCAAGCGGAAGTACGACAAGCGAGAGACTATCGCCAGGCGGGATGCCGAGCGGGAGATCCAACGGGAGTGGAAGGAGCGACGGCGGCGATGATCTCCCTCCCCTCCTTTGTCGTCGAGGGGCAGCGGCTGGTCTCCATCCGCCAGATCAACGGGCTGCCACTCGCCCAGAAGGAAGCGATCTATCGCTCGCTCATCCCGCCGGAGGCGCTGCTCCGCTTCGGCATCCCTCTCTCGCTGACCGACCGGGAGGGATACCCCCTGCTGACCTGCGTCTGTGAGCCGGCCACCCACTCCGTCGTCCTGGCGCTGCGCCACCGGCGGGATGCCCAGGACCCGGTGCTCTATCTGGAGATGGCCGACACGCCGACCAATCAGTTGGAGGTGCTCCTCTTTGTGGTCAACGACCCCGACTCGGAGCGATTCAACGTGGACCGAATGCCAGACGGGCGTCCGACCAATTTCGGGGTGGACTGTCGCAACATCGAGGAGGAGATTCGGGCAATGCGTGCGGGGCTGGCCCCCGCGCAGGTGCGTCAGGGGGCCCGGCTGACCCGTCGGCTGATCCCCCGCTTCGAGACCTTCGTCGCCCGTCTTGACCATGACCGCTTTCACATCCAACCTCTCGCCTATCACAATGCCATCCTCTTCGAGCGGTGTGGCTTCGCCTACACGGTTGGGCGGGGGAAGATGGAGTGGATTCACCAGGAGTTTGCCCCCGGTGGGCTGCTGTTCCGGCGACTGGACCGCTCTACCCCATTCCGGGAGCCCGGCGCGGAGCGGACGGTGCGCGGGCGTAGCTGGGCCATCCATGATGGCATCCTCGGCGAGCCTTTCAGCGGCGTGCGGATGTACAAGCGGGTCGGCATTCATGCCGGCATCTGCACGTTCCCCGAGGCCGTCTGGTAGGAGACGGCAGTTCGCGTAGTCTGGTTGTCGTCTCAGGGAAACAGAAGAGGACGAACACATCTTTACAATTGTATGACTACGCGAAGTACAGGCCGGCGGCATAGCGCCGTAATCCCATTCCGGCGCACCTGCAATAGGCAATCACCAACACAACCCGCCTTGACAGAACAGCCGCCCCGCGTTATAATCCATCCGCCCGGTCCCCGAGACCGGGCCACACCATGCCCCACACCAGAGGTGAGAGCGTGAGCAAACAGCAAAACAACCAACCCCAACCGACCTGCATCAGCGACCTGCGCCCCAAGATGAAATTGGAAGGCACGATCCGCCGAGTCGAGCTCTACGGAGCTTTCGTGGACATCGGCCTGGAGCGGGACGGCCTCATCCATATCTCCCAACTAAGCAATCGCCGGGTGGACCGGGTGTCCGACGTGGTCAAAGAGGGGGACCGGGTAACCGTCTGGGTCGCCCGCGTCGACCCCGAGCAGGGCCGCATCGGGCTGACGATGGTCGAACCCCCAAAGGTGGAATGGCGCGAGCTGAAGGAAGGGCAGAGCTACACCGGCCGCATCGTGCGCATGGAACGATACGGGGTCTTCGTGGACATCGGGGCCGGGCGGCCCGGTCTGCTCCACGTCCGGGAGATGGGCGGCCGCGTCTTCCGCCACCCCTCCGAACTGTTCCGCGAGGGAGATGAGGTCGAGGTCCGTATCCTGAGCCTGGACCGCCGTAAGAAGCGGATCGATCTGACGATGCAAGACCTGGTGGACACAGTTATCGAGGACGAGGAGCACGAGGACCTGCCGACCGCTATCGAGCTGGCCTTCCGCAGAGCCCAGGAAGAAGCGCGCCACCAAAAACGGGAGACCTCCTCCAGAAAGCGCAGGAAGCGGGGGGAGCAGGAGGACATCCTCGCCCGCACCCTCGAGCAACACAGCGGTTAGCTTTCAGGCGGGGGCCGGTCCCCTCGAACCGGGGATCAAAAGGCCCCCAACTGGCACCGGACGATCTTGACCCCCAACGCCTCCGCCGCTGCCGCGACGTCCATCCGGGAGACCCGCAGCACACCGGCGATCTCCCAGGCGGCCTCGCAGGAGAGCCCTCCATCCCTCAGTCCGTCCCGGATGGCCTGAGCCACCCCCGGTTCCACCACCTCGGCGGGCTTCACCACCTTGTGCCGCCCCTCCGCCTTTGGTCCATATCCAAAAAGCCCCAGTTGGCACCGGCTCAACCTGACCCCGATGTCGTCCGCCGCGCGCCCGACCTCCAGCGGTTCCACCCCCAACTCCTCGACCACCCGGAACGCCGCCGCACAGGAAAGTTTCCCCTCCCGGTCTAGATGGCGGCGGATGGCCTCGACGATGTGCTCCTCCGTCATGCCTTACCCCTCTCCGAAACGCTCAACAGCCTGCCGCGCAGTGCGGAGGTTCCCCCACGGGGCCACCACCGGCACCACGCAACCCGTCCCCAGGATGAAACGGCGGCCCCCGGTCTGGGAAAGACCGTCCGCCGCCTCCCGCCGCACCTGCTCCGGGGTCCCCCGGACGACCGTCTCCCAGCGGGCCAGCCCCCCGCACACCGCGCCGCCAAAGCGGCGTTGCCCCTCCGCCAGCGACGGCCCTCCCTCCCGGTCGTGCCAGTTCAGAACCTGCACCGGGTAATCGGCCAGCAGGTCGAACATCACCGCCGCACCGTGCAGGTGGAGGATGTTGAGCCATAACCCCTCCGCCGCCTCTAGCACCCGCAGGTCGTAGGGACGCCCGAAAGTCCGGTACTCCTCTTCGCTCAGCAGGTCGTAACGGGCGTGCTGCACGGCGTAGAAGATGCCGGCGATGCCGCAGGCCCGCGCCGCCTCCACGAAGCGCACCGTCGTCTCCGTGATGATCTCCAATCCCTCCCGCAGGGCATCGGGCCACCGTCGCAGGTGGAGCAGCATCCGCTCCCCTCCGGCCAGGTTCTTGGCCTGGGCCAGGGGACTGAAAACGGTCTGGACGATGGGCGTCCCTTTGCCCAAGGCCGCCCTGATCAACCGGAGGCAGACCAACTGGGCTCCCAACGATCCCCGCTGCGGATCCAGCAACGACAGATGCCGCCAATCCTCCGGCCTCTGCACCGGCCGAACCGTGTACTCCCGGGTTCCCTCCACGTTTCCCCGCCACTCATCCCGCGCGCCCCAATCCTGCAGGCAGAAAGAGCTGGCGGGGGTCACCTTGACGAAGTCGAAATCGAACGTCCGTTGAAAACGAACCGTGGCCGTGGCCAGCCCCTCCGGCGTTCGGTCGTCCCCGGGCCAGTGCCGCCACAGCGCCACCGGCGGCCGGTCCATCGCCCCCCCACCGATCGCCGCCTCCAACCGCCCCCGTTTGCTCATCCCTCCCACCGCTGCACCTCCACCGTAAAGAGTTCCAGGAAGGGAGCCTCCCACCCCGCCGGTGTGATGGGCCGGTCCCCCCGATGGACGACCACCCCCACCCTATAGCTCCCAGACGAGAAACCCTCGTCCAACCAGAAGGCGTAGGCATCCCGCACGACCTCGCCGCGGGACCAGGCCGAGATCGGATAGCGGCCCACCGCCGGCGCGCCGGACGCCTGGGCCACCACCTCCCCCGCCCCGTCCACCACCGCCACCGTCACCACCAGATCGTCGGGGTGGCTTCGCTCCGCCTGCCAGAAGAGGGTCAGGTGGAGAAACCCCGGCGCGTCGGTGAGCCGGGAGGGGGTCGCGTACCCCAGCAGGGTGACCTGCCCGTCGTAGGTGGCCCCCACCATCTCGTCCATCCCCAGGTCCGCGGGGTCCGGCGTCCGGCGCGCCGGAAGGACCTCCACCGGCACCTCCAACACCACCGTACTGCCAGCCGGCGTCCCGTCCGGCCCCTGGACGGGCAGCCGGCGTCTGTCGGCCATCGTGTACAGCCCCACCTCCAGCGCGTACTCCCCCGGCGGCGTGCCCGGCCGCACCTGCACCCGATGGACGTCCCAGACATATCGATCTAGAGGCCAGCGGGTCGTGGGCAGTCCGCCGGGGTTGAGGTTGTCCGACTGACCCCAGGAGATGGCGGAAGGGTGGGTCAGATGGGCAAAGGACTGATAGTTGGTCGCCAACGGCTCCAGCGCCCGCCAGTAGAGGACGACGGTCAATATCTCCCCGGAGCGCACCCTCCGCCGGGGCAGGTCGAAGCCCAAGAACTCCACCTCCCCACCCAGCGTGGCCCGCTGAGGATACCGGGCCGCCCAGGCCTCCCCCGGCGGGGAGGTGTAGCGGAACCAGGTGTCGTGGGGGTCGACCAGAAGCAGCTTGAAAAGCAGGAAGAGAACAACCGCGCCTCCGGCCCAGGCCAACCCCCGTCGGGACAGGACGGAGCGGGGTGCAGGCCGGGCCGGCGACCACGCCAGGACGACCGC
>DQUX01000190.1 GCA_015662065.1 Anaerolineales bacterium
CAGCAGGACGAGTGGGAGGCTGGGCGTCGGTACTTTAGCCAGGCCTCCATGGCCGCCCTCTACGGGATACGTAATGGGCAGGAAACCTCACTAGAGGAGGTGCTAACCGGGTAGTTTAAGCTCCAGAAGGAGCCCTATTTACACCACTTGACGGGACGTGATCAAAATATTATAATGTGATTGCGATCCCCAGAGGGCGAATTCCGGAAGGCCGGGGGACGCGAAGTTGCGGGCCCTTCGAGAAAGGGGGGTGAGGGGTGGCCGGGCTGCCGAGGGGTCTGAGGGTTGTGTCGGTCCGGGCCACCGCGGTGATGGCGGATGTACGGAGGATTCTCCAGGAGGGTGTGAAGGTTTCCTTTCCGCTTCTTCTCGCGCTTCTTTTGATCGGGCCTTATGTCGCCGCGGCGGACGTCTTCCTTGTCTTCCCGAAGGAGCGGTGGGAGAAGGGGTTCGATCTTGCCGCGGATGTGGTCTACGGGGTCGCTGCCACCCCCGCCGGCGGTGCGGTGGTGGCCGGCACCGCGGGGGTGGTGGCCTACGACATCGACGGAAACCTCCTCTGGAAGGCGGATTATCCCGGCATTGCCTACGCCGTGGTCCTCGATAAGGAAGGGAACATCCTGGTGGCGGGAACCGCCGGGCTGGTAAAGCTCGATCCCCGGGGGAACCGCCTGTGGGAGCGGGACGGGGAGTACACGCACGTATGCCTGGCCCCAGGGGGACTGATCATCGCGGCCTCGGGGAACCGGTTGATCGCCCTGGACGGGGAAAGGGAACTGTGGGAGATCGAGCTCCCCCATGAGCCATTGGCCGTGGCGGCGGGGGCGAGGGAGCTGGTGGTGGGTACCACCGAGGGGGTGGTGGTGCTCGACCCCGATACCAAGGATGTTAAGTGGGCCGCCCCCGCGTTGGGGGAGCTTCGGGATGTGGTTCTAAGTTCGGGCAGGGTTTACGTGGTGGGCTCCCTCGGCGTCAGGGCGTACAACCTCGGCGGGGCGCTCCTGTGGGAGGCGGAGTTCCCCGGCGAGGCCGCAGCGGGGGCGATTTACTCCGGTCCCGAAGGGACGTGGCTCGTGGTGGCGGGATTGGGGCCGAGGCGGAATAAGGCAGGGCTTGTCGCGTACTCCCCGGAAAACGGGGAGTTGGTATGGAAGCTATGGGAACGCGCGCCCAAGGGGACCGTGAGCGTCCGCGATGTGGCCGCAGCGAGCGGGGCCGGCGTGTTCTACGTGGCGGGGACGGAGTTCGCCGAGGACCCCGATTACCTCACCTCCCAGTACGTGCTCGCCTCGCCGTCCGAGGGGGCTCCCCCGCGCGGGTGTCCCGTCACGGCCGATTTCTCCTTCTCCCCTGAGGCGCCCTTGAGCGGCGAGGAGGTGGGCTTTACCGACCGCTCCCGGGGGGAGGTCGTGGCTTGGGCCTGGGATTTCGGCGATGGGACGGGGTCGCGTGTCCGGGATCCCGTACATGCGTATGCCTCTCCCGGGGTGTACACGGTGACGTTGACGGTGGCCGATGCCTCAGGCTGTGTCGATACCGTGCGGAAGAGCATCGAGATCGGGAACCGCCCTCCCGAGGTGGTGGCGGTGGAGTACGGGATCGCCCCCCGCGCCGCCTTCTCCTGGGAGGTGGAACGGGAAGTACACGGCCGCTTCCCCGATGGCTTCTCCCCCGACGGTGCCACCGATCTCGATGACGTGATCTTCGTCGACGGGTCCGGTCCCGGGCCGGTGGTCCTGCGGGCGGAGGCCCGCGATCCCAACGGTGAAGTGGTGGCATACGAATGGGACCTCGACGCCGACGGTACCGTCGATGCCGAAGGGGCGGAGGTCACCTGGGATTTCGGGGAGCCCGGGGTCTACCCCATTACGCTGATGGTGGTGGACGACCGCGGCGCCCGGGGGCGCTACGAGGGGTTCGTGGATACCCAGGAGTACGGGATCGTGGCCTGGGAGTGGGACTTCGGCGACGGAGAGACCAGCGGGGAACAGCACCCGAGCCACTGGTTCCGGGACGACGGGGTTTACGAGGTGACGCTTACCGTCTGGGACGAGTTCGGCAACAGCGCCTCGGTGACCGAGGAGGTCCCGATTGAAAACGTCCCGCCGGTGGCCGGCTTCACCTACGAGGTCCAACCCGGAGGGGGCGAAGTGGAGGCCGACTTCACCTGGTCGGTGGACCGGGAGCGGCACGGCTCCTATCCCGAGGGCTTCACGCCGGAGGGAGCGACGGACCTGGACGACATCCTCTTCGAGGACCTCTCCACGGTCAGCGGCGGGGTCGGCGGGGCGGTCTTCACCGCCGAGGCCGTGGACCATGACGGCGAGGTCGTCAAATATGAATGGGACTTCGATGGCGACGGGGTCATCGACGCCGAGGGTGAGGCCGTGGAGTGGGTCCCTCCGGAGGCCGGGACCTACCGGATAACGCTCATCGTGACCGACGATGACGGCGACTCCACCGTCTACGAGGAGGATGTCTGGCTCGAGGCCGGCGG
>DQUX01000375.1 GCA_015662065.1 Anaerolineales bacterium
ACCCCGATTCCCCCGGCAGACCCCCAAGGGGATGTGGCCTTCTACACCAGCGGTGGGCCGGTGGGGCAGCCGCCGTCGGGGCTGGATATTCAGAACGGGAGCGTCGCGCCGGACCTGGGGGTGGTGCTGGAACCGATGGAGGGGCTGCCCGGCGGGCTGGCGGATTGGGTCCAGGAGGAGGAGGCCATCCTATGGATCGCCCTCTACGAGCCGCTGCCGGAGGCCCCGCTGGTGAACGCCGACTGGCTGTTCGTGCTGGACGTGGACGGGGATCCGACCACCGGCCGCCCCCCCGGCACGCGCCCCATCAACACCGACCTGGGGGACGAGGCGGCGGTGGGGCTATACTACACCCTGGAAACGGGGAGCTACGCGCCGTTCTTCTCCATCTGGGACCCCGCTCAGGGGGCATTCGTGAACGGGCCGGACGTGGTCCGGTACCGGCTGAGCGAGGATCGGCGGCTGATCGGCCTGGCCATACCCCTGGCGACCCTGCAACAGGAGGTGGAGCGGGTCGCGGGGGTGACCCTGGTGCCGGATAGGGTGCGAGGTCGCGCCGCCGCCATCGCCTTCTTGGCGCCGGAGCCGGTGGCAGACCTGTACCCGAACCGCCCAACCCCGTAGGGGCGGACACGAGGTTGGCCTCTATCGGCGGTCGTCCATCAATACCGGCTCGATCCGCTCCAGCGCCCAATCCAACTCCTCCCGCGTCACCACCAACGGCGGCGCGAAGCGGATCACATTCCCGTGGGTCTCTTTACAGAGCAGGCCCTTCTCCTTCAACGCCTCGCAGAAACGGCGGGCGCCGCCCGCCTCCGGCATCAGCTCCACGCCGATGAGCAGCCCCTTGCCCCGCACTTCCTTCACATGGCGGCTCTCGATGCGGGCCAGGCGGCCCATAAAGTAGTAGCCCAGTTCCTCGGCCCGCTCGATCAACCCCTCTTCCACCAACACCTTGAGCGCCTCCCGGGCTACAGCACAGCCCAGGGGATTGCCGCCAAAAGTGGAGCCGTGGTCGCCGGGGTGGAAGACCCCCAGCACCTCCCGGGAGGCCAGCACCGCCGAGACCGGGTAGAAGCCACCGGAGAGGGCCTTGCCGAGAGTCACCACGTCAGGCCGGACCCCCTCCCAGTCGCAGGCGAAGAGCCGGCCAGTACGGCCCAGGCCGGTCTGAATCTCGTCGGCGATGAAGAGGATGTCATGACGGGCGCAGACCTCCCGCACCTCTCTCAGGTACCCCTCCGGCGGGACGATGACCCCCCCCTCCCCCTGGATCGGCTCCACCAGGAAGGCGACGGTGTTGGGGGTGATGGCGGCCTCCAGCGCGTCGGCGTCTCCGTAAGGAACGGTGACGAAGCCCGGCGTGAAGGGGCCGAACCCCTCCCGGTACTGGGGCTCGGTGGAGAAGGTGACGATGGTGATGGTGCGACCGTGGAAATTGCCCACGCAGGTGATGACCTCGGCCTGGCCGTCGGGCACCCCCTTGACGGTGTACCCCCATTTGCGGGCCGCCTTCAACGCCGTCTCCACCGCCTCCGCCCCCGAGTTCATCGGCATGGCCATCTCGTAGCCGGTCAATTCGCACAGCTCCTTCTCCAGAAGGGGCAACTGATCGTTGCGGAAGGCGCGGGAGGTCAGGGTGACCCGCCCCGCCTGCTCAACCAACGCCCGCAGGATGCGAGGATGGCAATGGCCCTGGTTGACGGCGGAGTAAGCGCCCAGAAAGTCCAGGTACCGGTTCCCCTCCACGTCCCACACCCAGGCCCCCTCTGCCCGGGTGATGACCACGTCCAGTGGCTTATAGTTGCGCGCGCCGTATGTCTCTTCTAGTCGAATGTAGTCCTGGGTGTTCATACCTTTTATCCTTTTGGAGAAACGGGTGTCTGAGGGG
>DQUX01000097.1 GCA_015662065.1 Anaerolineales bacterium
GAGCAGCCCCCGACGCCCACGCCCCGCCCCTCCCCCACACCCCGTCCCGGCGAGACCCCGGCCGCCGCTCCCATCGTCGAGGAGGATGAGGGGGGCGGGCTGGCCTTCGACGTGGGCCGACTGCGCGCCGCCTTCTTCGACGGGGCGAGGATCACCCTCTTGCTCTTCGGCCTCTGGGGGCTGTACGTCTTCGGCAAGGCGGCGGTCCGCTATTATCTGCGGACCCGCCGTCCGGGGCCGCCGGGCAGAAGATAGCGCGCGGCCCACCTCCCCTCAGTCAAATCCGATCACCAGGGGCTGGTCCCGCGATCAGCCCTTTGGTGTGGGGCGTGAAACGTGAGGAGTGATGGGTGAGACACGGGGCTCTGGGTCTGAGACGTATCTGATCGTGGGGCTGGGCAACCCCGGCGTGCGGTATGCCCGCAACCGGCACAACGTGGGTTTCCAATGCCTGCACCGTCTGGCGGCGGCTCACGGGCTGGCGTTCAGCCGTCGCCAGAAGCGGGCCCGGGTCGCCTCGGGCACCCTCGCCGGACGACGGGTGGTGCTGGCCTTGCCACAGACCTTTATGAATGAAAGCGGCCGGTCCGTCGCCCCGCTGGTCCATTTCTACAAGGCGGGATTGGAGCGGCTGCTGGTGGTCTACGACGACCTGGACCTTCCCCTGGGCGTGATCCGGTTGCGGGCCGAGGGGGGGAGTGGTGGGCACAAGGGGATGCGGTCCATCATCCAGCACCTGGGCAGTCAAGGCTTCCCCCGGTTGCGGGTCGGTATCGGCCGGCCGCCGGGCCGGATGGACCCCGCCGACTATGTGCTGCAGGATTTCTCCGCCGAGGAGGAGCCGATTGTCGAAGAGGTGCTGGAGCGGACCGTGGCGGCCATCGAGACTTGGCTGGCGGAGGGGATCGAGAGGGCGATGGCGCGGTACAATCAGAAGAACGCTGAGGCCGCTGAGGAACGCTGAAGGGCGCTGAGAGGGCCCTTGGGTGGTGCGGGGCTGTGCAACGGCAGGGGAGGTCAAGGGGGTGCTTGGAGCCTTCAGCGTGATCAGCGCTCCATCAGCGCTATCAGCGATTCAAGAACGAATGAACGTATCCGGTCTCCTCACCTGGTTTGATACTCTCCCCACCTACCGGGCGCTGCGGGAGGACCTGGGAGGCGGAGGTAGCCTGCCCCCCCTGGGCCTCCTGCGGGCCGCCCGTCCTGCCCTGCTGGCTGCCCTGGCAAACGACCTGGGCCGCCCGATCCTGGTGGTGGTAGGCAGCGTGGAGCGGGCCCGCACCCTCCACCAATCCCTCTGCCACTGGCACCCCCAACCGGAGCGGGTCCTCCGCTTCCCCGAACCCCCGGCCCTCTTCTACGAACGTACCCCCTGGCCCCGGGAGACCGCCACGGCCCGGATGGCGGTCCTCCGCCGACTGGCCGCCGCGGAGGAGGGTTGGGTGGCCGTCGCCTCGGCCCGCGCGCTGATGCAGCCCACCCTGCCCCTGCAGCAGTTCCGCCTGGGGGTCCACACCCTGCGCGTGGGCCAGTTCCTCGACCTGGAGGGCGCGGTCCGCCGCTGGGCCGGCCTGGGGTATGAGCCGGTGAGCGTGGTGGAGGGGCCGGGTCAGTTCAGCCACCGAGGCGGCATCCTGGACGTGTTTCCGCCCGCCGAGCCGCTCCCGGTGCGGGTGGAGCTATTTGGGGATCGGATCGAATCCATCCGCTATTTCGACCCGGCCACCCAGCGCTCCCGGGCCCGCCTGGAGCAGGCCACGGTCACCCCTGCCCGGGAGCCCCTTCCCCGCCACGGCCCGCGCGTCCTCGAGGAACTGACCCCCTGGTTTCAGGCCGACCATCCCCCGGAGGCGGCCGAGGAGCTGGCTGCTCACCGGGAATCCCTGGCCGCCGGCGTTCCCTTCGCCGGGATGGAGTTCTATCTCCCCTACTTCTACAGCCATCCCGCCAGCCTGGCGGACTATCTGCCTGCCGAGGGTCTCCTGGCGGTGGACGAGCCGGCGGAGCTGGCGGACGCCTGGGCCGGGTTCGAGGAGGAGGCGATGGGCCTCCGGGAGACGGCGGAGCGGGAGGGGGAGCTCCCCCCCGACTACCCTATCCCCTACCTGACCTGGGATGGCTGGCGGGAGGACCTGGCCGACCGCCCCGTCCTGGTCCTGGGCCACGGGGAGGGGGAGCTGGAGGGAGGGCTGGCGGCCCGCTTTCGCCCCGGCCCCCGCTACGGCGGTCGGTTGGGGGATCTGCTGGACGACGTGGAGAAGGCCCTCCTCTCGGGGGAGCGGGTGGTCGTCGTCACCCGCCAGGCGAAGCGGATCGCGGAGCTATGGGCCGACCGGCACGAGTTGGTGCTGCCGGTGGAGGAGCTGCGGGAGCCTTCCCAGGCCGATCTCACCTTTGTGCAGGGGCCGCTGGAGGAGGGCTGGATTCTCCGTCCGGGCGACCGCGATCCCGGAGGGACGTTCCCAGGGGATCGCTCCCTGCGGCTGCTGACCGACGCCGAGATCTTCGGCTGGCGGATGCCGGAGCCTCGTCGCCCGGTCCGCCGCCGCCGTCCCGCCCCCGAGTCCCTCTACGCCGACCTGACCCCCGGCGACGTCGTCGTCCACGTGGATTACGGCATCGGCATCTTCCGGGGGCTGACCACCTACACCCTGGGAGGGGAGGAGCGGGAGTACCTGCTGGTGGAGTACGCGGGGCAGGACCGTCTCTACGTCCCGGTCTATCAGGCCGATCGGCTCTCCCGGTACGTAGGGGCCGACGACCGTCCTCCCGCCCTCAGCCGGTTGGGCTCCGCCGAGTGGGGCCGGGTGAAGGCCCGCGCCCGCCGCGCCGTCGAGCAGGTGGCCCGGGAACTGCTGGAGCTGTACGCCGCCCGCGAGATCGCTCCTGGTCACGCCTTCGGCCCCGACACCCCCTGGCAGGCGGAGCTGGAGGCGGCCTTTCCTTACCTGGAGACCCCCGATCAGGCCCGGGCCATCGGCGAGGTCAAGGCGGATATGGAGCGGCCCCGGCCGATGGATCGCCTCGTCTGCGGCGACGTGGGGTACGGCAAGACCGAGGTGGCGCTGCGGGCCGCCTTCAAGGCGGTGATGGACGGCAAGCAGGTCGCCATCCTGGTCCCCACCACCGTCCTGGCCCAGCAGCACTACACCACCTTCCGCCACCGACTGGCCCCTTTCCCGGTCACCGTGGAGATGCTCTCCCGCTTCCGCACCCGCGCCGAGCAGGCCCGCGTCTTGGTGGGATTGCTGACCGGGGCGGTGGACATCGTCATCGGCACCCACCGGCTGCTTCAGAAGGACGTAGCCTTCAAGGACCTGGGGTTGGTGATCATCGACGAGGAACAGCGGTTCGGGGTGACCCACAAGGAGCGGTTGAAGAGGATGCGGACGGAGGTGGACGTGCTGACGATGACCGCCACCCCCATCCCCCGCACCCTCTACCTCTCCCTCACCGGGGTGCGGGACATCAGCGTCATAGAGACGCCGCCGGAGGAGCGACTGCCGGTCTCCACCTATGTGGGGGTCTACGATCCCCAGGTCGTGCGGCGGGCGATCCTGCGGGAGATCGGCCGGTCGGGACAGGTCTTCTTCGTCCACAACCGGGTGCAGACCATCGAAGCGGCCCGCCGGCGGTTGGAGCGGTTGGTGCCGGAGGTGACCGTCGGGGTGGCCCACGGGCAGATGCGGGAGCGGGACCTGGAGGGAGTGATGCTTCGCTTCGTCTCCGGCCAGGTGGACGTTCTTCTTTGCACCAGCATCATCGAGAGCGGGCTGGACATCCCCAACGCCAACACCCTCATCGTGGAACAGGCGGAGCGGTTCGGCCTGGCCCAGTTGTACCAGTTGCGGGGCCGGGTGGGGCGGGGGTCCCGTCGGGCTTACGCCTACTTCTTTTACAGCCCTGGCCGTCTCACCTCGGAGGCCCGCCAGCGGCTGGAGACGGTCCGCGAGGCGAACGATCTGGGGGCCGGGTACTCCATCGCGATGCGGGATCTGGAGCTACGGGGGGCGGGGGAGATCCTGGGCACCCGCCAGTCCGGCCACATCGCCGCCATCGGCTTCGACCTGTACACGCGCCTCCTGGCTCGGGTGGTGGAGGAGTTGCGCGCCCGCCGTGAGGGCCGTCCACCGCCGCCGGAGCCGCTGAGCAGTATCCGCCTAGACCTGCCGCTCCCGGTCGGCCTGCCGCCCCAGTACGTGCCGGATACCAATCTGCGGCTGCGACTGTACCGGCGGCTGGCCAACCTGGGGGACCTGGCGCAGGTTCAAGGGATGGAGGTGGAGCTGGAGGACCGTTTCGGGCCCCTGCCGGGACCGGCCCGCAACCTGATGCTGCAGCTGCGGTTCAAGCTTCTGGCCCGGGAGGCCGGGGTGAAGAGCATCCTGGTGGAGAACGGGCAGTTGGTGCTCCACGCCGACTGGCTGGGGAAGACGGACCGGGCGCGGTTGCAGGCGCGGCTTGGGGGGATGGCCCGCGTCGGCCAGCGGGACGTGCGGCTTCCCCTGGAGGAGGGCTGGCAGGAGCGGCTGCGGGAGGTGCTGGAGGCGCTGCAACGGGCGCGGCGGCGGGAGCGCTCGCGCTGACCCACGATGAGGCCGACGACGGATTTCCTGCCCGGCGGTTGACAGGTGGGGGATCGTGGGTATACTGAGATTCGGCAATTCCCCACACGGCACCCGCTGTGATTTACGGATGAGGGAAAGGGGGGTGAACATGCCTGTCCTGCGTGATATCGCTTTGGTTCTCCTGGCCCTCGAGGGGGCTATCCTCACGCTGATGGTGCTGGCAGTTCTGGCGGCGATCAGCTACGGTCTTCTCCGCTTCCGCTGGTGGCACACCATCCCCCGCTGGTTCGCCGTGGTCCGGGGCTACCTGGCTTTGACCCAGCGGATTGTGGAGCGGGTCTGCCAAGCCGCGGTTGCTCCTATCTTCCGGGTAGCGACAACACGGGCAGCCCTCTCCGGCATCCTCGGCTCGCAATCCGCAACTCGCAATCCGCAATCTCGAATCCGGCGGTAAGGAGACTGAAGTGAACCTGCGAACGAAAGTGTTGATGTTCGGCGGCATCGTCGGAGCGCTCCTGGGGGTCGGTGCGGCTTACCTCTACCTGCGTGCCGCCCCCATCCAAGTGGACGAGGCCGGGAACGAACGACTGCCCTCGGTCCAGCCGGGGGATGCCCTCAAGGTCACCCTGGGAGTGCTGACCGCCATCCGCGGCATCGTCGGGCTGAGCCAGCCCGGGGAGTAGCGGGGCGGTCCATCTCCAATGGTGTTCCCTTCTGCCCGCGACCGTAGGGGCTGGGAGCGAATCTGGGCCGACCCGTCGGCGCTCTCCGATTACTGGCGTGAGCCGGAGCCGGCGGTCCTGGAGTGGGTGCGGGGGCTGGCGGAGGGAGCGCGGCTGCTGGACCTGGGATGCGGGGTGGGGCGGCACACGGTCCCTCTGGTCCAGATGGGCTTGAAAGTCGTGGGGGGGGATATCTCCCCCTCGGGCCTTGCTGCCTGTGCTGCCCGGCTGCGCCAGGTGGGCCTGCTCCCCCTCCTGGTCCGCCACGATATGACCCGCCTGCCCTTCGCCGACGGCGCGTTCGACGCCCTGCTTTCCTTTCACGTTGTCTACCACACCACCCGACAGGGGTTGCGGGCGGTCCTGGCGGAGGCCCGCCGGGTGCTCCGGTCCGGCGGTCGGCTCTACCTCACTTTCCTGGGCCGGGTCGAGGAGAATATCGCCCGCCAACGAACCCGGAACCTAGAACCCGGAACTTAGAACTCATAACTCAAGGAGACAAGCATGGGTGAAATCTGCGTCATCGGCGTCGGCTATGTGGGCCTGGTCACCGGGGTTTGCCTGGCCGATCTGGGCAACCGGGTGGTCTGTCTGAACCGCAATAAGCAAAAGTCGGATAACCTCAAGAAGGGCATTCTCCCTATCTATGAGCCGGGATTGGAGGAGATCGTCCGGCGCAACCTGGCGGCGGGACGGCTGGAGTTCACCACTTCATATGATGAGGCGATGGAGGAGGCCCGCTTCGTCTTCATCGCCGTCGGCACCCCCTCGGGGGCCAGCGGCGAGGCGGACCTGGCCCACGTCGAGGCAGCGGTGACGGAGGTGGCCCGTCGCATCCACCAGCCGGTCACCATCATCAACAAGTCCACCGTCCCCATCGGCACTGGCGACTGGGTGGCCGACATCGTGCGGGAGAACATGCCCGACGCCTCCGTCCCCATCTGGGTCGTCTCCAACCCGGAATTCTTGCGGGAGGGGTCGGCGGTCTACGACTTTATGAATCCCGACCGCATCGTCCTGGGCTCCACCAGTCGGGAGGCAGCGGAGCGGGTGGCGGAACTGTATTACCCGCTCCGGGCGGAGGTCATCATCACCGACCTACGCACTGCCGAGATGATCAAGTATGCCTCCAACGCCTTCCTGGCCACCAAGATCTCGTTCATCAACGAGATCGCCAACATCTGTGAGGCGCTGGGAGCAGACGTGTTGGAGGTGGCCCGGGGGATGGGCACCGACCACCGCATCGCCCCCCACTTCCTGGGCGCGGGGGTTGGCTGGGGAGGCTCCTGCTTCCCCAAGGATGTCAAAGCCCTGGCCCATATGGCCGTCACCCACGGCACCAACCCCAGTCTCCTGCGGGCAGTGATGGAGATCAACTACGACCAGCGGAAGCGGGCCGTCACCAAGCTGCGCCACATCCTGGGCGGGTTCCGGGGCAAGACGGTGGGCATCTTGGGCCTCTCCTTCAAGCCCAACACCGACGATATGCGGGATGCCCCATCGGTGGAGATCATCCGTCTGCTCCAGTACGAGGGGGCCCAGGTGCGGGCCTACGACCCGGTGGCGACGGAGAACGCCCGGCGGCTGCTGGAGGATGTCACCTTCTGCAGCGACCCCTACGAGGTGGCGGAGGGGGCGGATGCCCTGATCCTGGTGACGGAGTGGAACGAGTTCAAGCAGTTAGATATGGCCCGCATTCGGGACCTGATGAAACAGCCGGTGCTGATCGACGGCCGCAACATCTATGACCCTCGACGGATGCGGGAGCTGGGTTTCGTCTATCGGGGAATGGGACGCGGGTACGACGAGACGGGCCAGCCACGGTAGAGTAGGGGCGCAGTGAACTGCGCCCCTACTGTGGCCCACCGACCAACACGGGTTATGTCCATCCATCGCACCCTGACCATCGCCCGCAAGGAGTTCCGCCACATCTTCCGGGACCTGCGGACCTTCTTCTTGGTGACCGTCTCCCCCGCTTTTCTTCTCCTCACTCTCTCCTACATCTTCGTGCTGGACGTCCAGCAGGTGGTGATCGCGGTATGGGACCTGGACGGGAGCACCCTCTCCCGCCGGTATGTGGCGGCGTTGACCGCCGACGCCGATTTCCGGATCCAGGTGTGGGTGACCTCCTACTCCGAGCTGGACCGCCTCCTGGAGGCCGGGCGAGTGGACGGCGGGCTGGTGATACCACCGGGGTTCGAGGCGGCCCTCCGGGCCGGCCGTCAGACCCAGGTGCAGGCGGTGATGGACGGGGCGGACCCCATCGCCGCCAGCCAGGCGGTCTTCTCCCTCAGCCAACGGACCGCTGCCTTCGCCGCCTCGCTCCCGGCCCCGCCCCCCCGCATAGTCGGCGGGCTGGATCTGCGCGGCGAGGCCTGGTACAACCCGACCCTCAAATCCCTGATCAGCATGGTGCCGGGGCTGATCCCCATTGTCCTCTGTATGCCCGCCCTGGCCCTGGCCCTGGCATTGACCCGGGAGAAAGAGACCGGTTCCTTTGAGAGCCTGATCGCCACCCCTGTCCGCGGCCCCGAGTATCTGGGGGGGAAGTTGCTCGCCTATCTGGTCAACGGCCTGGTCAGCGTCTTCCTGGTCTGGATGGTGGCGGTGCTGTACTTCCGGGTCCCATTCCGGGGCGCGTTCTCCCTCTACGGTCTCCTGGCCGCCGACTACCTGATGGCCGGCATGGGGTTCAGCCTTCTGATCGCCAACTTTGTCCGCAGCCAGCAGACGGCGATGCTCCTGGTGCTGGTGCTCTTCTTCGTCCCCAGCTTCTTCGTCGCCGGGCTCATCACGCCAGTGGACACCGGCAGCCTGGGTTCGCGGATGGTCGCCTACAGCCTTCCGACCACCCACTTCATCCTCATCAATCGGGGGGTGTTCCTGAAAGGGCTGGGGATAGAGGCCCTGGTGTCCCCCGCCGCCGCCCTTCTGGGGATGGGCGTGGGGGGCTTTGTCCTTAGCCTCCTTCTCTTCAGAAAGCGGTTGGGGTAGAACTGGCGATAAGCGATGGCGATGTTATTCTGTATCTGGAACCTGGTGAGAAAGGAGATCATCCAACTTGCCCGCGATCGGGTGTTGACGCCCCTTATCTTCGTGTTGCCCATCCTCCAGTTGGTGCTCCTGGCCCAGGCCACCGGGCGGCGGATCGGCGACCTGGGGGTGGCGGTGCTGGACCTTGACCGCTCGGCTGTCACCCGTCAGTTGATTGCCGATCTGGACAACCGGGAGGAGCTGGCGGTCCGGCGTTTTGTAGAGGATGAGGCCCGGCTACGGGACCTGCTGGACCGGGGCGAGGCCCAGGTAGGGGTCATCTTTCCCCGGGGGTTGGCTCGCGATCTCGCCGACCCGACCCGCACGGCCCAGGTGAGGGTGGTGGTGGATGGCTCCAACAGCGTGGTGGGTTCCATCGCGCTGAGCGGCGCCAGCGCGGTGTTCACCGCGCATGGCCAGGAGCGGCTGGGGGAACGGGGGCTGGCGGCCGCCCCGCTGGTGGACCTGCGGGTGGAGACCCGCTATAACCCTGCCTACAACATCCGTCACTTCACCATCCCGGCTCAGGTCGGTTTCATCACCTACCAGATCACCCTGGTGATCGCCTCCCTGGGGCTGGCCCGGGAGCGGGAGCTGGGCACATTGGAGCAGTTGATCGTCGCTCCCCTCAGCCGGCTGGAGCTGGTACTGGGAAAGGCGGCCCCGGCCTTCATCATCGGAGGGCTGAACTTCCTTGTCATGCTGGGGGTGGCGATTCACTTCTTCCGGGTCCCGTTGCAGGGCTCGTTCCTGCTCCTTCTCGGCCTCACCCTGCCGTTCATCGTGGCCGAGATCGGGTGGGGGATGCTCATCTCCGTCGCCGCCCGCACTCAGCAGCAGGCCATCCTCTTCGTCTTCATACTGGCGATAGTGGACATTACCTTCTCCGGCTTCATGGTGCCGGTGAAGAACCTGCCGGGGCTGTTGCAGTCGATCGCCCGGGTGGTGCCGATGTACCATTACCTGGTGGTCATCCGGGCGGTGATGCTCAAGGGGGCGACGATGGCGACCCTCTGGCCCCACGCGCTGGCGCTGGTGGGGCTGGCGGGCGCGGTCCTGGGGGTATCGGTGGTCGGCGTGAGCCGGCGATTGGACTGATGGTCGGGGCTTATCCGTGGGGGTGCGGGGCCTGTTCCACCCGGTACGCCTCCGGCCTCCGGTCCTGGAAGACCGTCAGGTACCGGCGGGCCTTCCGCATCTCCCGCAGGTCCACGTGGGCCACCAGCAGCCCCTCCTGGTCGTCCCCCTCTACCAGTGCATGTCCCCAGGGGTCCACGACGGCGGAGCGGCCGGGGAAGACTGCGCTCCCGTCGGAGCCCACCCGGTTGCAGGTGGCGACGAACAGTTCGTTCTCCACCGCGCGGGCTCGGGCCAGCAGGCTCCAGGCCTCGATGCGCCGGACGGGCCACTGGGCCGGAATCAGGAACAGGACCGCGCCCGCCAGGGCCATGGCGCGGAAGAGCTCCGGGAAGCGAAGATCGTAGCAGATCGCCAGCCCCACCGGCCCCCAGGGGGTGGGGCAGAGGGTGGCCCGGTCGCCCGGGGCCAGGTACTGGGGCTCCTGCATCAGCCGGAAGAGGTGGACCTTGCGGTAGGCTCCCAGGAGGGAGCCGTCGGGTCCGTAGAGAACGGCGGTGTTGAAGGTGTTGTCGGCGTGCTGCTCCAGGAGGGAGCCGGCCAGGTAGAGGCTGAACTCGCGGGCCAGCGCGGCCATCGTGGCGAAGCCGCCCTCTCCCAGTGGCGTAGCCCACTCGGCCGCCCGCTTCAGGTCGTAGCCGTGGAGCCATAGCTCTGGCAAGAGGAGGAAATCCGCCTCCGCTTGACGGGCCTCCGCCGCCAGCGCCCTAGCCCGCGCTAGGGTCACCTCCGGCCGACCGACCGGCACATCCATCTGCCCCAGGGCGATGGTCAGTCTGCCCCGTTCCCGGTTTACTCTCTTGTTCATCCTCGCCTCCCCCTGTAGATACCAACCCAGATTATACTCAACTCTGTAGATGCTCGCCAGCGGTGTTCGGGTCTGAGCCCGGCGGTTTAGCGCCGGGCTTTCAGCGTTCTTCAGCGGCCTCAGCGATTCAACGGTTGAGGTTTGCCATCGGCCGGAGCCACTTTTTTCCTATGCAGATTGTGTTATAATCACAATTCGTTGTCCACAACCGGTGGAGGATGGGAGAAA
>DQUX01000018.1 GCA_015662065.1 Anaerolineales bacterium
ATCCTCCTCCCGACGCCGACGGCGACTCCCACCCCCTTCTTCTCCCCCCTCCCCGCTCCTTTCCCCTATCAGGTGCTCAGCCAGACGTTGGTCTGCACCGGGACGGTGCCGCTACTGCAGGTCCTGGTGCGGGCAGCACCCGAGGAATCGGAGGGGGCAAAGGGGGAGGGAACGCCGCTGCCGGGCGTGGTCCTCTGGCTCACATGGCCTGGCGGGGCCGACCGGGCGATCACCGGTCTGCGTCCCGAGATCGATCCCGGTTACGCCGACTTCACCCTCCAGCCGGACCTGCCCCACGCTCTCAGCATCGACGAACCCAACGCCCCTGTCCTCTCCGGCCTTCAGGCCCAGCCCTGCCCCGGGGAGGAGCGGCTGGGGGGATGGCGGGTCGTTATTCAAGTGACCCAATGACTCAATGAACAATGGGCAATGACCAACGAGCTCAGCAAGGAGTGAAACGATGAAAGACGAAGCGCTCTTTTACCACCGGGCCGAGGAGTGGCTGGAGCGGTTCCTGGAGCTGAATCCGGTGGCGGCGACCCAGTTGGGCGACCACCGGTGGGACGACCGGCTCTCGGATAACAGCCTGGGGGCGCTGGAGGAGCAGAACCGGGAGATTCACGCCGCTCTGGAGGAACTGCTGGGGATGGATACCGCTGGCTTCCGCCTGGACGCCCAGATCGACTATGCCCTGATCGTCCATATCCTCAAATCCTTTATCCGAGGCTACGAGAAGGTCCAATCCCATCTCCGCAACCCCGGCGCCTACCTGGAGGAGCCGTTGGGTGGCATCTTCACCCTCATCGTCCGGGAGTTCGCCCCCCTCCCCGAGCGGCTGCGCTCCGCCCTGGGTCGGGTGCGGGAGACCCCGCGGGTGCTGAAGGAGGGGCAAGCCAACATCATCCCCGAGCGGGTGCCGAGGGTGTGGGCGGAGACGGCGTTGGAGCAGGCCCAGCAGGCCCCGGCCCTCTTCGCCGGTCTCCTGCCCGCGCTGGCCGCTCAGGCCGCGCCGGAGCTCCAACAGGACCTGGCGGAGGCGGGGCAGGCAGCCGCCCAGGCGGTCCAGGAATACATCGCTTTCCTGAAGGACGAGGTCCTCCCCCACGCCGCCGGCGACTTCGCCGTGGGCAAACCGCTCTTCGACGAGATCCTCCGAGAGGAGCACATGGTCGATTACGACGCCGACCGGCTCCTGGAGATCGGCTGGGAGCAGCTCCGAAAGACCCGCGCTCAGATGGAGGAGTTGGCTCGCCAGATCGACCCCAACAAATCGGTCCATGAGCTTCTGGAGGAGGCCAAGGCGGACCATCCCCCGGCGGAGGAGCTGCTCTCCGCCTACGAGGAGGCGATGACCGCCGCCCGTCGGCACGTCGTCGACCACGAGATCGCCACCATCCCGGAGGGAGAGAGCCTGCGCATCATCGAGACCCCTCCCTACCTCCGCCCCATCATCCCCTACGCCGCTTATATGCCCCCCGGCATCCTGGAGGAACAGCAGGAGGGCATCTTCATCGTCACGCCGGTGGACCCCGACGCCCCGCCCGAGGAGCAGGAGCAGAAGCTGAAGGGCCACTATCGGGCCAAGCTGCCCGTCACCGCCCTCCACGAGGCCTACCCGGGCCACCACCTGCAACTGGTCTGGGCCAATCAGCAGGAGACGATCCCCCGGCGGATGGGCTCCTTCCTCGCTACCCTCTTCATCGAGGGCTGGGCCTTCTACTGCGAGGAGATGATGGAGCGGCTGGGCTACATCGCCGAGCCGGTCCAGCGGCTGGGCCGCCTCTCCGACCAGCTCTGGCGGGCCGCCCGTATCATCCTGGACGTGTCGCTCCACACCCGGGGGATGAGCGTGGAAGAGGCAACGGACTTCCTGGTGAAGGAGTGCCAGTTGGAGCCGGCCAACGCGCTGGCCGAGGTGCGCCGCTACACCCAGAGCCCCACCCAGCCCCAATCCTACCTGATGGGAAAGCTGGCCATCCTGGAGTTGGTGGAGGAGTATCGGAAGGCCAACCCCGACGCTTCCTTGAAAGAGATCCACAACGCCATCCTGGGCTGCGGGAGCCTCCCGCCCCGGCTGATGCGGCAGAGGCTGCTGGGATAGGGTGAAGGGACGCGAGGAGGGTATGGAGGAGCCACTGGCGATTCGGACGGAGAAGCTGACCCGCATCTACAAGATCCGGGAGGGAAAGGGCCGCCGGAAGAAGAAGAGGGAGTTGGTGGCGCTGGACCGGGTGAATCTGGAGGTGCAGCGGGGGGAGCTCTTCGGCCTCCTGGGGCCGAACGGAGCCGGGAAGACGACGCTGATCAAGATTCTCACCACCCTCCTCTCCCCCACCTCCGGCCGGGCCTGGGTGGACGGGCTGGACGTAGAGCGGGATATGCGGGAGATCCGCCGCCGGATCAACATGGTCTCCGGCGGAGAGACCTCCGGCTACGGCCTGCTCACCGTCCAGGAGAACCTGTGGATGTTCGCCCAGTTCTACGGGCTGGACCGGTGGACCGCCCGGCGGCGGATGGACGAGCTCCTGGAGATGGTGGGGCTGGTAGACCGACGCCACACCAAGATTTCCGATCTCTCCACCGGCCTCCGGCAGAAGATGAACATCGTGCGGGGGTTCCTGACCGACCCCCGGATCATCTTCCTGGACGAGCCGACGCTGGGGCTGGACGTGGGGGCCGCCCGGCAGGTCCGCTCCTTCATCGCCAACTGGCTGAAGGGGCGACCCGACCGGACGGTGTTGCTCACCACCCACTACATGGTGGAGGCAGACGAGCTGTGCGACCGGGTGGCGATCATCGACCACGGCCAGGTGCTGGCCTGCGACGCCCCGGCCCGGCTCAAGCGGTCCCTCGGTCAGGAGGCCATCTACCACATCCGCGTCTCCCTGCTCCCCTCGGAGGCTACCCACGGCTTCCGCCTCATAGAGGGGGTGCGACAGTTCACCCCCCGCTTCCACGACGGCCACGTCCACCTGGACTTCATCCTCCGGGAGGACGACGTGCTGACGGCGGTGGTGGACCGGATCAGTCGCTCCGGCGCCCGCATCCTCTCCCTGGAGAAACGAGAGCCCACGCTGGAGGATGTCTTCATAGACATGGTGGGGCGGGGGCTGACGGAGGAGCACCCTGAAGAATGAGGGGGAGACAGGGAGACGCGGAGAGGCGGAGACAGGGTATGCGGGCCGAGCTGGAGCTCTGGGTACGCGCGGTGATCGGGCGGGCCTATCCCCGCATCGTGGGCGCGACCCGGGAGAAATCCTGGCTCTTCTTCGACACCGTCCTGCCCCTGCTGGGGACCGCTGCCTACGTCTTCGTCTACCGGGCCATCGGCGCGCCGGAGGCGTATATCGGCTTCGTCGTCGTCGGCGGGGCGATGACCGCCTTCTGGATGAACGTCCTCTGGTCCATGTCCAGCCAGCTCTACTGGGAGAAGGAGAGCGGCAACCTGGGCCTCTACATCGCCGCCCCCGCCCCGATGATGGCCATCCTCCTGGGGATGGCGGTCGGCGGGCTCTTCTACACCAGCCTGCGGGCGACGGCCGTCATCCTCGTCGGCTCCCTCCTCTTCGGCGTCCACTACGCCCTGGGGGACTTCGGCCTCCTCCTGCTCACCTTCTTCCTCACGATGGCCGCCCTCTACGGGATGGGGATGCTGTTTGCCTCCCTCTACCTCCTCTGGGGGCGGGAGGCCTGGCACATCTCCAACCTGCTCCAGGAACCGGTCTATCTTCTCTCCGGCTTCTACTTTCCGGTGCGTCACCTGGGGTTCTGGGTGGCGGTGGCGGCCTCCTTCATCCCCCTCACCCTGGGCCTGGATGCGATGCGGCAGTTGCTCTTCCCGGTGGAACCCACCCTGGGGTTCCTCTCGGTGCCGGTGGAGGTGGGAGCGCTGGCAGGGCTCAGCGTCCTCTTCATCGTGGCCGCCCGGTATGCCCTGGAATACCTGGAGCGGCTGGCGAAGCGGGAGGGGCGGCTGACGGAGCGGCGGGGGTAGGATGGATAGAAGGACGGCCCGCACCCTGCTCCTGCTCTCGATCCTTCTCCTGGCGACGGGGCTCCGCTTCTACCGGCTAGACGCCCAATCCTTCTGGAACGATGAGGGGAACTCCGCCCGCGCCGCCGAACGGTCGATCCCGCTGATCCTGGAAGCCGCCGAAGGGGACATCCACCCGCCTGGCTACTACGTACTCCTCCACTTCTGGCGGGCGATGGTAGGGGAGAGCGAGTTCGGCCTGCGGGCCCTCTCCGCCATATGCTCCGTCCTCACCGTGGCCCTAACCTACGGGCTGGGTCGTCGTCTACTAGTACGTCATCAACGTGAATTTGAATGGTCAGGCCTCTCCCGCCCGGCCGGTAGGGCGCAGC
>DQUX01000260.1 GCA_015662065.1 Anaerolineales bacterium
CCCCGCCGAGGTCGGTGCCGCGGTCGCTGCGGGGGAGGCCCGGCTGGCGGCGGCCTCCGTCGAGCCGCTCTGCCTGCACCGGGAGGATACCGACGACGACGGGGAGCCGGAGTGGGTCGGACTCTACCTCTACCCCGCCGACCCGCCCCAACTCCTGGGCTTCGTCCTGGATGGGGAGACCTGGCACGACCTGGTGCCCCCGGAGAGTGAGGAGTCGAGGGGGTTGGGGGAGTATCCCACCTGCGATCTGGAGGTGCGCGACCTCAACGATGACGGGCGGACGGAGTTGGCCGTCTGGGGCCACGCGGAGGTCAGCGCCGACCTCCTACACATCTTCACGTGGGATGGGGAGCGGTACGCCCTTCTGGGGGCGTTCGAGGGGGAGGGGGGCGTGCGGATGGAGGAGGCGGACGGGGACCTGGTCGAGGAGGTGGTGGTGCGCTTGCGCCCGGAGGGGGGCCTGGTGCGGGAGATTGTCTACACCTGGGATGGGGCTCACTATGCCTGGACCTGGGATCGGTATGCCTGGTTCTACGTCGACCGGCCCCACGCCTACCCGGACGACGCCCCCCTCCACGCCCTGGCCTCCTTCTACCTGGCGCTGGACGACCGGGACCTGCCGGGGGCCTACGACCTGCTCTCCCCCGCCGCTCAGGCCGCTCGGCCCTACGAGGAGTGGGCGCTGGGATTCGCCACGACGCTCGGGGTGGAGGTGGGGGCGACGCGGGTGGTGGTCCAGGAGGGGGGGCAGGCCACCGTCGCCGCGCAGGTGCGGGCATTGGACAACGCCCAGGGCCACGTCATCGCCACGCTGTACGACGTGGAGTGGCGGCTGGTGGAGATGGAGGCCGGCTGGCGGCTGGAGAGCGGCCGCTCCCAGGTGCTGGAGCAGTGGGAGGTGGAATACTATCCGTAGCACGAAATATGTAGTACGCAACACGAAATCCCGTGTTGCGTGTTACGTTTCGCGCCCCAACGGCAACTGCACCACGAACCGGCTCCCCGGGCAGGTCTCCTCGTCGTAGCCGGGGCTCTCGGCCCAGATGCGCCCACCGTGGGCCAGCACCACCCCCTGGGCGATGGCCAGCCCCAGCCCCGGCCCCCCGCCCTTGAAGTTGATCGTCCCCGACGAGTGGAGAGCCACCTCTCCGGTGCGGTAGAACTTCTCGAAGATCAGGTCCAGGTCCTCCGGCGCGATGCCGATGCCGGTATCCTCCACCGCCACCTCGATACACTCTCCCCCCAGATCGGGCACGTCCAGCGTCCGGACGGTCACCCTGATCCGTCCCCCGTCTGGAGTGTACTTGATGGCGTTGTGCACCAGGTGGTAGAACGCCTTGTAAAGGAGGTCGGGGTCGGCCGGGCAGAAGGGCAGGGCCTTCAGCCCCTTCAGTTCCAGAGTCAGGTCCCGCTCCTCCAGCGCCCGCTCGAACTGGGAGTGGATGCCCTGGAAGATGACGGGGATACTCACCGGGCTGCGGCGGATGTGGAGCCCGTCGGTCATCACCCGTGAGAGATCCAGGATGCTGTTGAAGATGCGGTGGAGCCGCCGGGTTCCCGCTACCACTCCCTCCGCCAGGGCGCGCAACGCGGGGTCCCGCTGCACGGTGGGGTTCTCCTGCATCATCTGGGCGTACCCCAGCAGGGCGGCGACGGGGGTGCGCAGTTCGTGGGCCGATACCTGGATGAAGTCGGACTTGGTCCGGTCGAGCCGCTTCAGCCGCCTCAGCGCCTGGGTCAGTTCCTCGTTGGCGCGGCGCAGCTCGACGATCGCCTGCCGGTCGGCCTCCCGCAACCGGGCGGTCAGGCGGACCAGGATGCGGAGGCCCAGGGAGGGGCTGCGGCTCAGGACGGTCAGGAAGGGCTCCCGCCCGATCTCCAGGACGGTGGTGGGCTCGGTTGTGCGGACGGTGGCGGTGCGGACTTCTTCCTGGATGATGGCCATCTCGCCGAAGATCTCTCCCGGCCCGGCGTCGTGCAGGTACCGCTCGCTATCATCGTCCAATCGCTTGACCATCTCCACGCGCCCCTGGACGATGAAGTAGATGGTGCTCCCCGGCTCTCCCTCCCGGCAGATGTCCACGCCGGCCGGCAGGGAGCGCACCATCGCTGCCTGGACCAGCTCATCCAGGTCCTCCTCCGCCAGGCCCTGAAGGAACGGGCGGAGGAACTCCTTGACGTTCACCAGTGGAGGGGGGGGCGAGCCGTTCATCTTGCTTCTTGTATAGCATATTTTTGGGATTTGCGCAATCATTTAGGGTAGCACCCCCATCGCAGCGCTGCGTCGTACATGGCGACGATGTTCTGGGGGGGGACGTCGGGCTGGATGTCGTGGATGGGGGCGAAGACATAGCCGCCGCCGGGGGCAAGGGTCCGCAGCCGCTCCCGCACGTCCGCCGCCACCTCCTCCGGCGTCCCCCAGGGCAGCACCCGCTGCGGGCAGCATCCACCGCCCCAGAAGGTGAGCCGGTCGCCGAAGGCCCGCTTCAGCCGGTCCGGCTCCATCCTCGCCGCCGAGGTCTGCACCGGGTTGAGGATATCCACGCCGACCTCGATCAGGTCCGGGATCAGGTCGTAGACAGAACCGCAGGTGTGGAGGAAGACGTAGGCCCGGCTGCGGGCGTGGACCAGGCCGTAGAGCCGCCGGTGGTGGGGTTTGAAGAGCTGCCGGTAGAGGTCGGGGTGGAACTGGAGGCCGTGCTGGACCCCCAGGTCGTCGCCGAAGCCGACCACGTGGATACACTCGCCGACGGCGTCCAGGTATCGCTCCAGATCGGCCAGGGCTGCCTGTGCCAGCCTCTCCACCAGCGCAGCGGCGAAACCGGGGTCCCGCTTCAGGTCCTGCATAAAGCGGACCCAGCCGCGGGCGAACTGGGCCCCTTCCACCAGGCTCCCGCCGAACCAGCCGAAGAGGGCGTAGTCGGTCTCCTTGTGGAGGCGGCGGGCGGCGTGGTGGAGGAAATCCATCTCCTCGTCGGTGAACCGGCGGGGCTGGAACCGCTCCAGGTCCTCTAAGGTGGCCTGGGCCAGGGGGGCCTCTTTGGGGAGGAAGTGATAGGTCCCGGCGGGCATCCACTGGGCCACCGAGCCATCGGCGGCGCGGATGAGGAGGTCGCCTCGCTCGGTGACCTCGGGGACGAAGTCGGCGGAGATGAGGGCGGGGGAGCCGTCGGGGAGGGTCCAGTCCTTCCAGCGGGTGTTGCGCACGCCGGGCAGGGGCTCCAGGAGCGGCAGCCCCACCACGTCCACGCCGAACCGCTGCCGGACCGGCTCCTCCACCTCGGCCAGTTGGAGCAGGATGTCTGCCACGCGGACCGGCCGGCCCTCCAGCCCCAGGTACTCCCTCAGCCGGTGGTAGGCCACCCCGTTGATGCCGGTGACCAGAGAGCCGCCCAGGTCGATGGGCACCCGGTCCGGCTCCCGGTGGGCCAGGGCGGTGAGGACCCGTTCGCGGCTGTTCATAGGGGCTCAGGCCCTCACCTCCTCCTCCGGCCCCTACGTCCCCAGGATGCGCTGCAGGTTCGCTATCCCCTCGTCGGCGGCCTTCTCGTTCTGCTTGAGCAGGAGCTTCTCGGCGATCTTGCCCACGGCGACCACCGGGACCGTGTACTCCAGCCGCAGGGAAATCCGGGTCCCCTCCCCCTCCGGCTCCAGCGTCCAGGTCCAGGTGCTGACGACGCCGCCCCGGGTCTCGACGACGTGTCGGCGGGGCGGATCGTGCTCCAGGATCGTGCCGGTGCCGTTGAAGGAGATGCCGGCCATCTTGAAGGTCCACTCCCAGCGGTAGTCGGTCCCCTCGCCGGTGAAGTTCCGGCTATCGGTGAGGCCGGGCAGCCATTGCGGGTCGTTGGCGTGGTCGGCCAGGAAGGCGAAGACCCGCTCTGGCGGGGCCTGGACGGAGAAGGTTCGCTCAATGACGGCCATTGGATTTTCCTCCTTATCCGTTCTTCATCATCCACCCTTCATTGCGGCGACGACGCAGGTGCAGGGGCACCTCGTATCCGCGCGGAGGTGGTGCCGGGCCCGGTGTCGTCGGGGTCGCCGGCGTCCATCAGCTTGTACCAGCGGATGTCCATAAACTAACCCCATAGCAGACTCCATTGCCGGGGCGGGGTGAGGGATGGGGGGAGGTGTGAGCCGAAGTATTATACCGAGGCGTATGGATAAGGTCAAGCGAGGTGCGAAGAAGAATCTCGATCACGGATGAGCCCTTCAACAACTGGCGGGTTCACCTCCAGAACCGGACCGACCTGGACGGCGATGGCAGGTTCTGGGAGGATACCAACGGCAACGGCAAGGTGGACATCGGCGAGATGGACGAGAACGAGTACATCCGCTTCACCTACGGCTACAACACCGGGCCCACCCAGCAGGTCCGCATCTCCAACCCGCTGGAGCGGATGGCAGATGGCATCCTGCTGACGTTCCGCCACCGGAATCAGGTAGATGAAGTGCCTACCACCGACTTGACAGTCGAGGCCTCCTTCTGGAAGCGAACCTACTGGCCCTGGATCCGGTTGAGCCAATGGTCTCTGGTCATCCCACCGCACGGGAGTGCCACGTTCCGGGCCACCTTCACTGTGCCGCGGTTTGCCGCACACGGGATGTATGAGGGGTCCATCCTGGCCCGTTACGGCGACAAGGAAGTCGTGATCCCTGTGACGGCAGCGGTGGCGGCGCGCGGGACCCGCTTCAACATCGGCTTCCTCGACAAACCCTCGCTTCCCTTCTTGCTCTGCAACAACAGCCATCGGCAGCGGTCGGTGGATCCCGCAGACTTCCTCAGGCATCAACATCGAGGTGGTGTCCGCCCCCGCGCAGGAGGGCCTACACGGCATCCTGCTCCACCAGGTGAAGGTGGACGGCACAGCCCTGGAGGAGTGGTTCGGGGGTGCAGTGGGCATGGTGACGGTGGATCCAGGCGCAGTCAGCGCCAGCGGCCCTGCCGGTACCGGCTCGATGAAGGTCACCATCAGCAGCGAGCTGGAGTTACCTCTCTTCACTGCTGAGGGCTTCGGGCTGGGGACGCCTGTCACGACTCGCGAGACTGTGTACCAAGACGATCCCGATGACCCCGCTACTGCCTCGTTCGTGACGACGGTGGACATCGAGCACGGCGCCCGGCTGGAGGTGAGCACCTGCTGCTCGGCCGGGGGGTCGGACATCGATCTGTACGTGTACGGGCCCGACGGCAGACTGCTCGCTTCGTCCACCACGCCGATAGATGAGGAGTATGTCTCCATCCTCTTCCCCGAGGATGGCACCTACACCATCGCCGTCCACGGCTGGAGCGTCCCGGCCGGGGTCGACACCTTTGACCTGACCATCAACGCGGTGCAGGGCTACGATGTGACAGTCAGCGATGTGCCATCCCACATCCCGGCGGGAGGGACGGCCACGCTCACCGTCCAATGGGATACCACAGGCAAAGCGCCCGGCACCTACTACGGGTTGGTCCTGATGGGTCCGATCACGGCCCCCGGACTGCTGGAGGTGCCGGTGGAGATCGTGGTGGAGTGAGAGCCCCGCACGGATGACGATGGGCCGGGGGTCCACGGACCCCCGGCTCTCTTATTGCTCCCCGCAATAGTAGGCCAGGCCACCCATCACCACATACCGGTACTGAGGGGTGCCCACTTCGAGCACCACCTCATATCCCAGCCCCAGGCCGCCGCCCATAGCCTCGGTGGTGACCCCGCATGGCGAGGCGATCTGAACCTCCACGTAGTCCCGGGTGACGACTCTGACGGCGTCCACCGACACCCCCAGCCGGGCGGCCAGGTCGGCGATGACGGCCTCCGTCACCATCTCCCCGTACCGCTCCGGCGATTCGGAGCCCGCTGGCGTTGCCTCCCCCGATGCCCCGATGCCATAGATGAGGAACACCTCTCTAGCCTTCCTCTTCCCCAGGCTTCACCGTTCTCTCCGACAATAAACAACGAGCGACCGAGAACCGAAAACGCGCGGTCCAGAACCCGGGGGGCCACGATCCTGATGTCCCGACCCGGGCAGACGCCATTTTAGGAAAGTTTTAGTGCAATTATCCTGGACAGATGCTTTTTTTGTGCTACAATTTAGATATATACAAGGAG
>DQUX01000015.1 GCA_015662065.1 Anaerolineales bacterium
TCGACGGGGGGCCGCTCCGGGCGGGGCCAGCGGGGCGCCGCCTCCGCCTGGGAGACGGAGGAGAAGGCCGGCAGGCCGGACCAACGGACCAACGCCCTCCGGTCCGGATCCTCGCATACGACGGCCACCTCCAATCCCAGCCGCTCCGCCTCCCGCCGCACCAACTCCCCGTCCAGCGGGCGGGAGAGGAGGCGGGCGTCCCAGGGCAACACCAGCACAACACGCCCGTTCTGCGCCCGGCGCAGCCGGCTGCGCAACACAGCCATGTCGTCCTCTTCCTGCAGGTAGATGACCTCTCCCATCCCCCCCCTATTGGCAGACGCAGATTCGCGCAGATCGCGCAGATTTCCTCGGATAATCCTTGCGATCTCAAGAATCTGCGTGCGAAGCCTGCGAGAATCTGCGTCCTATTCTTGCGGTAAATTCCGGCGCGGTTTACCCTTGCGCCAACATCT
Source organism: Anaerolineales bacterium (assembly GCA_015662065.1). Lineage (GTDB taxonomy): Bacteria > Chloroflexota > Anaerolineae > B4-G1 > DUEL01 > SZUA-1492. The sequence goes on from DQUX01000015.1 coordinate 456, forward strand.
CGCGCAGCAGGTCGGGCGCTTTGCGGATGGCCTCGTCCAGCCGGTGGGCCTCCCTCCCACCGGCCTGGGCCAGCGTCGGTCGGCCGCCCCCCCCGCCGCCGACCACCCGGGCAACCCCCTGCACCAGCTCCACCGCGTCCATCCCCCGCTCCACCAGATCGGGGGTCACCGCCGCCACGAAGGCCGGTCGGTCGCCCACCAGCGCCCCCAGCACCGCCACGCCGGACCCAACCCGCTCCCGATACCAATCGGTGATCTCCCGCAGCGTCTCCATATCCGGCGCTTCCACCCGGGCGGCCAGAAGGGGCACCCCGCCCACCTGCTGGACCTGGTCCAGCAGTTGCTCAAACCGGGAACGGGCCAACTGCCGGCGGAGCTGCGCGATCTCCTTACGCGCCGCCTGCAACTCCCCCAGCGTCTCCAGCACCTTCCGTTCGACCTCGCCCGGCGGACAGAGGAGGTGGGCAGCCGCCGCGCCCAGGACGCGGGTGTGACGCAGGACCCACTCCACCGCCCCCCGGCCGGTCACCGCTTCGATCCGCCGCACACCGGCCCCGATGCCCTGCTCAGAGACGATGTAGAAGCAGCCGATCTCCCCCGTCTCGTTCACGTGGGTGCCGCCGCACAGCTCCTGGCTGAAGGGCTCATCGGGCCAGCCCACGCGCAACACCCGCACCACCTCACCGTACTTCTCGCCGAAGAGGGCGATGACCCCCTCGTTCAGTGCCTCCCGGTAGGGCCTGTACTCCCAGAGCACCGGGTAGTTGATCAGGATCGCCTCGTTCGCCAGCCGGACCACCTGCTCCAGCTCATCCTGGGTGAGCACCGTGGGATGGGTGAAGTCGAACCGGAGCCGCTCGGGGGTGACCAGGGAGCCGGCCTGCTGGACGTGCTCGCCCAGGACGTAGCGCAGTTCGCTGTGGAGCAGATGGGTGGCGGTGTGATTGCGGGCGATGTCCATCCGCCGCTCGTAGTCCACCAACGCCCAGACGGAATCCCCCACCCGGGGCTCCCCCATCCGCACCGCGCCCACGTGAACGACCAGGCCGGGTATCGGCTGCCGCATATCCTCGACGACGATCTCCCAGACAGGCTCCTCCGCCCCGTCCGGGTAGGCCACGATGAAGCCAGTGTCGGAGACCTGGCCGCCCGACTCAACGTAGAAGCAGGTCTCCTGCAGGATCACCTCCACCCGATCCCCTTCCTGCGCCGACGTCACCGGCCGGCCGTCCCGCAGGATCGCAGCGAGGCCGGTCTCCAACTCCGTTGTCGAGTAGGGATCGTACGCCACCCCGTCGGAGCCCAACACCTCCTCCCGCCGGAGGCCCTCCAGCAGGTCCCGGTAGATCTGGAGGCTCTCCTCATCCACCGCCTCGAAGGTCTCCGCCGCTCGGGCCCGGGCCCGCTGGGCCTCCAGGGCAGCGTGGAACCCCTCCTCGTCCACCGTCAGGCCGCTCTCCTCGGCCACGTCGCGGGTAATCTCCAGGGGAAGGCCGAAGGTGTCGTAGAGACGAAAGGCGCTCTCGCCGGGCACAACCCTCTCGCCGCGGGCCCTCACCTCCTCCAGCACCTCGTCCAGCCGGGCCAGCCCCAGGTCCAGCGTGCGGAGGAAGCGGCGCTCCTCCTGGCGGATGGTGGTGAGGATGAACTCCCGCCGCTTTTCCATCTCCGGGAAGATCGGGCTCATCATCTCTATGACGACCTGGGCGATCTCATCCATAAACGGCTCGGTGAAGCCGATCTCGCGCCCGAAGCGGACCGCCCGCCGGAGGATCATCCGCAGGACATAGTTGCGGCCCTCGTTGCCGGGGAGGACGCCGTCGCCGATGAGGACCGTCACGGCCCGGCCGTGGTCGGCGACGACGCGGTAACCGACGATGTGCTCCTCCCGCTCGGCGTCGCTGTGGCCCAGGAGCTCCTGCACCCGGTCCAGGATGGGAGTGAATAGGTCCGTCTTGTAGTTGGAATCCACCCCCTGAAGGACCGCCACCAACCGCTCCAGGCCCAGGCCGGTATCCACGTGACGGGCGGGGAGGGGCTCGAGGGTGCCATCCTGCTTGTGGTCATACTGGATGAAGACCAGGTTCCACAGCTCGATGAAGCGACCGCAGTCGGTGTTGACGCCGCATACGTGGTCGGGGTCGTCCTTGCGCTCGCAAAAAGCGGGCCCCCGGTCGTAGTGGATCTCGCTGCAAGGACCACAGGGGCCGGTATCCCCCATCTCCCAGAAGTTCTCCTTGCGGCCAAAGAAGAGGATATGGGAGGGATCGATCCCCGTCTCCGAGCGCCAGTACGTGGCCGCCTCGTCATCCCGCTCCAGCTCCCCCTGCTCGTCCTCAAAGCAGGTGGCCCAGATTCGCTCACCCGGCAACCCCCACACCTCGGTGAGCAGCTCCCAGGCCCAGGCGATCGCTTCTTTCTTATAATAATCCCCAAAGGACCAGTTGCCGAGCATCTCGAAGAAGGTGTGGTGGTAGGTATCCCGACCGACGTCCTCCAGGTCGTTGTGCTTGCCGGAGACCCGCATACACTTTTGGGTATCGACGGCCCGTTTGTAGGGGCGGGAGCCCAGCCCCAGGAAGACATCCTTGAATTGGTTCATCCCGGCGTTGGTGAACAGCAGCGTCGGGTCGTCGGTCGGCACCAGGCTGGCGCTGGGGACGATGGTATGCCCCCTGGCGGCAAAGAAATCCAGGAAACTCTGCCGAACCTCGGCGCTGGTCCACTTCTTACCAGTCATTGACCCTTCCTCTCTCCCCCAAGAGCGTGCCGGTCATTTTAGCCGAAAGGGGAGAAACTGTCAACCACTTGACAGTGCCGGAAAATGGGATAGAATACCTACAAGATGTCAGACGTCTAGACATCTGTGATCTTATGGACAACACCCTTCGGCTCGACCGCCGCCCGCTCTACGCGCAGGCCCACGATCGGCTGCTGGCCCTCATCCAGGACGGAGGGCTGGAGGCTGGCGACCGGCTCCCTTCCGAGGCTACGCTGGCCGACCAGCTCGGCATCTCCCGCGCCACCCTTCGCGAAGCGCTTCGCCTTCTGGAGGAGGAGGGGGTCATCGTCCGCCGCCAGGGCATCGGCACCTTCGTCGCTTCCGACCACCACCTGGAAAGCGGCTTGGAGCGTCTGGAGAGCGTCCTCGCCCTGGCCGCTCGACAGGGAATGGAGACTCGCGTGCAGGATCTCTCAGTGGACGTGGTCACTGTGGATCGGGCGGTTGCCGAGCGGCTGGGCATGGACCGAGACAGCCCGGTGACGCGGGTTCGTCGCACCATTCTCGTCGAGGACCGGCCAGTGGCCTTCCTGGAGGATTTGGTTCCGACCCGCTGGCTGACCCCCGACGCCCTGGGCATCGCCTTCACCGGATCCGTCCTTGATCTCCTGCGCCAGGAACAGAGCCTCAGGATTCAGGAGGCCCTGGCCAATATCACCGCCGTCCGCGCCGGTCGCTCCCTCGCTCAGCGTCTGGGAGTTCAACCAGACACGGCGTTGCTCTTGGTGGAGGAGACGCTGTTCGACGACGAGGGCAGACCGGTGGGCTTCTCCCGCAACTACTTCGTGCCGGAGCGGTTCCGGTTTCACGTGGTGAGGCGATAGTGCGCCCCCGCGACCTCGCCACGTGCTGTGTCCATCTTCCATCGTCAATCGTCAAAACCAAGGAGGTACGACCGATGAAGACCGAATCCTTCCATGGACGTGACTTCATTACCTTGCTGGATTGGAGCAAGGAGGAAGTCGAGACTATACTGGACGTGGCGCTGGACTTGAAGCGCCGTTATGCGATCGGCGAACTCCACGACCACATCCTGCGGGCCAAGACGCTGTTCATGATCTTCTACAACGCGTCCCTCCGCACCCGCAACTCCTTCGAGGCCGGGATGACCCAATTGGGCGGCCATGCCCACTACCTGGAGCCGGGCAAGATCTACACCCCGGCGCTCCCGGGCAAGGAGGTGGCCTACACCACCGAACGCGTCTCCGACGTGGCCCGGGTGCTCTCCCGGATGGGGAACGGCATCGCCATCCGCTGCTACGGCGACCCGGTGGACTGGGCCTACGGCGCGGCCAACGAGCTGATCCGTAACTTCGCCTACTGGGCCGACATCCCGGTGCTGAATATGGAGGACGATAAGTACCATCCCTTCCAGGCCCTGGCCGACATCCTCACCGTCTACGAGAAGTTCGGCACCTTCAAGGGGGTCAAGTTCGTCATGTCCTGGGCCTACTCCCCCAGCGTCCACAAGCCGCGGGCGGTGCCCCAATCCGCCATCATCGCCGCCACGCTGATGGGCTGCGATACCGTGCTGGCCCACCCGCCGGAGATGGCGCTGGACCCCGAGGTGATCCAGGCCTGCGAAGGCTACGCGAAGGCGAACGGCTCCTCCTTCGAGATCGTCCACGACTTTGAGGAGGCGGCCACGGGCGCCCACGTCCTCTACCCCAAGGCCTGGGCGCCGGTCCAGATGTTCAAGCCCCCCGTCGGCGAGGACAACCCCGATCTGGCCCAGGAGATCTTCGACCGGTACAAGGGCTGGAAGGCGACGCCCGAGTACATGGCCCTGGCCGACCCCAACGCCGTCTACATGCACTGCCTGCCCGCCGACCGGAGTTGGGAGGTGGAGGACGAGGTCATCGACGGCCCCCAATCGGTGGTCTTCGATGAGGCCGAGAACCGATTGCACGTGCAGAAAGCGGTGATGAGCCTGGTGATGCGGTAATCGGTTCGAAGTTCAAGGTTCGAAGTGAAGGAGCCCTGTTATGGATCTCTACGGACGTGACTTCATCTGTACCCAGGACTGGACCTTCGAGGAGCTGGTGGCGGCGCTGGACCTGGCGGCGAGGATGAAACGGGACCGCTTCTCGGATCGCTGGGCCGGCATCTTGAAGAACAAGACCTTTATCATGTTCTTCTACAACCCTTCGGTGCGCACCCGCCTCTCCTTCGAGGCTGCGGCCACCGAGCTGGGGGGGCATGCCCAGTTTATGACCCCCGCGGCGGGACGGTTCAAGACGGACAAGAAGGCCGGGGAGACCATCGAGGACGCAGCCCGGGTGATGGCTCGGTACGCCGCCGGCATCGGCATCCGCATCCTGGAAGACAAGGTCCCCTACTATGGCGCCGGCGACGAGATGCTCCTGGAGTACGCCAAGTGGGCCGACGTCCCCATCATCAACATGGCGGACGACCGGTTCCACCCCTGCCAGGCGCTGGCCGACGTGATGGGCTGGGCCGAGTGGTACGGCGAGGGGCCGGGCCGGCCGGACTACGAGGCCCTGCAGGGCAAGAAGTTCCTGCTCAAGTGGGGCTCGGGGGCGCTGGCCCGCTCCTGGTGCTCTGTCCAGGCCGCGCTCCTCATCGCCTCCCGCTTCGGCATGCACATCACGATGGCCTACCCCGAGGGATACGACCTGGACCCCGAGGTCATCGAGTGGACCAAACAGAACTGCGCCGCCAACGGGACCGACTTCGAGGTGGCCCACGACCCAGACAGCGGCTACGAGGGGGCCCACATCGTCTACTGCCGCAACTGGGTCAGCCCGGAGGCATACAAGGACGGCGTGTTCCAAAAACAGGCCGAGATCGAGAAGGCGATGGCCCACCAGGGCTGGACCACCACCGCCGAACGGATGGCCCGCACCGACGACGGGATCTTCACCCACCCCATGCCGGTGGACCGGGGCAACGAGGTGACCGACGAGGTGGCCTCCGGCCCCCGCTCCGCCATCTACGACATCGCCGAGAACCGGCTGCACGTCCAGAAGGCGGTTATGGCGCTAACGATGGGGAATCTGTGACGCCGTAGGTGCGTCGCACCTACTCGTCCCCCATAATATGATGAGAGGAATATGTCTATGGCAAGGAAACTGGCAGTCGTAGCCATCGGCGGCAACTCGCTGATCAAAGACAAGGACCACATCACCGTGCCCGACCAGTACCGGGCGGCCGGGGAGACCTGTCACCATATCGCCGAGATGATCGCCCAGGGCTGGGACGTGGCCATCGGCCACGGGAACGGCCCCCAGGTGGGATTCATCCTGCGCCGCTCCGAGATCGCAGCCAAAGTGGCGGGGATGCACGAGGTGCCGCTGGATTCCTGCGGGGCCGACACCCAGGGGGCCATCGGCTATCACCTCCAGCAGAACCTCCACAACGAGTTCAAGCGGCGAGGGATGAAGAAGGCCGCCGCCACGGTGGTCACCCAGGTGCTGGTGGACCGGAACGACCCCGCTTTCCAGAACCCCACCAAGCCCATCGGCTCCTTTATGACCGAGGAGGAGGCCCGGGAACGGGCCGAGAAGGAGGGCTGGACCGTGGTGGAGGATGCCGGCCGCGGATGGCGGCGGGTGGTCCCCTCCCCCCTCCCCCAGGAGATCATCGAGCTGGACGCGGTGCGGGAACTGCTGGGGGCCGGTGTGGTCACCATCACCGTGGGCGGGGGCGGGATCCCCGTCGTGCGCGACGACGACGGCTCCCTGCGGGGCATGGCGGCGGTCATCGACAAGGACTACGCCTCCTCCCTGCTGGCCCGCTCCATCGGCGCCGACCTCTTCCTCATCTCCACCGCCGTGGAGAAGGTCTACCTCAACTTCGGCAAGCCCGACCAGCAGCCCATCGACGTGATGACCGTCGGTGAGGCAAAGCAATATATGAAAGAAGGCCACTTCGCCAAAGGGAGCATGCTCCCCAAGATCCAGGCCATCATCTGGTTCCTGGAGGCTGGCGGCAGGAAGGCCATCATCACCAACCCGGAGAACATCGCCCGGGCGCTACAGGGCGAGACCGGCACGCTGATCCTGCCCGACTGACCGGCGCGGCCGGTGGACCCCCACCCGCGCCGAACCCAACGACGAACGGAAGGAGGTGACGGGAGCAGCACATAGCGAGACCGGCGAATCTACCCTGGTTTTAAAGGAACCATCAGGACCCACAAAACCTAAGGAGGAGA
>DQUX01000325.1 GCA_015662065.1 Anaerolineales bacterium
GATGGCCGCTCGAAGCGGTGCGGCTGCCTGCGCCGGCCGCGGACGCCCGGTTTGTGGCGCTGGGGGAGGACCTGGCGCTGGTGGGGGTGCGGGGGCGGCCGGCGTTGCCTGGGGAGTCGGTGGTGATCGATCTTTCGCTGGTGGGCTTGCGGCCGCTGGTGCAGGATGACCGGACCAGCGTGCGGCTGATGGACGAGGAAGGATGGTGGCTGTCCATCCACGACGGCCAGCCGGCGATGGGGGCCATCCCCACCTTGAAGTGGATCCGGGGAAGTCGGGTGATGGACCGACACCTGCTGCCGGTGCCGGAGGGATTCGCCGGAGAGCGGGTCCAGGCAGTTCTTGCGGCCTACGAGGGATTCCGGATGACCACCCTTCTGCCGATGGACGAGCGGTTTGAGGTGGTGCCGTTGGGGTGGTGGGGGGTGCCGGAGGGGAGGGAATGAAGCGCTCCTATCCTCCTGGGCCGAAGGTGGCCTCCCTTTGGATCGGTGTGGTGCTAGCGCTGATCCCGTTTGGGCTGGCGTTGACCAGCGCAAAGGTCAAATCTGCCACGTTCGACGAGGACGCCTACATTGGCAAGGGCACGGCCATCTGGCTGGAGGGCAATTATTGGCTGCGGACGGCTCACCCGGCGCTGGCGCCGATGCTAGGGACGTCGCTGCTCCTCACCGAACCGGAGTTGTCCGCGCCAACCGATCAACCCTGCTGGCCCGATGGCACGGCTCGCAGTTGTGGCCGGGAGCTGCTGTTTTACCGCAGCGACACCCGCCGTGTCCTGTTCCTGGTTCGTCTCCCTATCACGTACCTGATGGTGACCTTGGTCGCCTTGGTCTATCGTTGGGCCGCCGAGCTGTATGGGCGGCGCGCCGCGCTGCTGCCGGCGATGTTGTGCGCTCTCGATCCTAATTTACTGGCCCACGGCCGGTTGCTCACGCTCGATCTTGTCGCTACCTTCTTCGTCTTCTTGAGCTGCTGGACCTTCTACCGCTTCTGGGCGCGTCCCGGCTGGGGGCGGCTGGCGGCGGTGGGGTTAGCCCTGGGGGCGGCGGGCTCGGCTCGGTTTACCACCGGCTTTCTGGTCCCTCTCTTCCTGGTACTCGGCCTGGCGCGGACGTGGCATCTTTGCCGGGCGGAGCTTCTCTTCGTCTCGAATGCGCTCCCTCGCTGGCGGGCGGTGGTGGTCGCCTTGGTGGCATTGGTGATGGTGGGGGGGATCGCTGTTCTCGTCATCTGGATCGTCCACGGGGCAGACTTCGGACCGGTGCCTCGCTGGGGCGGGATCCGACTGCCTGCACCGGCTTACTTTAATGAGTTGGCGGCGTTGCTGGAGTATCGAGATAAGCCCCAAGACGCTTTCCTGCTCGGGTATCATTATAAAGGGGGGTGGTGGCTTTACTTCATCGTCGCTTTCTTCGTCAAGACGCCGTTGCCTACTATCCTGATGGTCGGGTTTGCATTGGTGTGTCTGGTTCAACAGAGGGGTGGTGGTTTTGGCGAGGCCGTGCTTCTGACTGTTGCAGGCAGTTACTTTGGTCTCAGTCTGCTCAGTCCCTTCAACATAGGGTACCGCCATCTTCTACCGATGTTGCCCCTCCTGTTCGTCTTTGCCGGCCGGGCTGTGCGGGTGGGTGAATTGGGGCCTCATCTGCGGCTTCGCCCTGTCCCGGCGGCACTTCTGGTCTGGTTGACCCTTTCCAATCTGGCGATCTATCCCCACTATCTGGCCTATTTCAACGAACCGGTCGGCCCTCGTAATGGGTATCGAGTGCTGGTGGATTCCAACCTCGACTGGGGGCAGGACCTACCGGCCCTGGAGCAATACGTGAGGGAAAACGATATCCCTCTCCTCTATCTGAGCTGGTTCGGCGAATCCCGCCCCTGGCAGTACGA
>DQUX01000372.1 GCA_015662065.1 Anaerolineales bacterium
GGGCTTGGCTACCCGTAGCCGCGGCTTTCAGCCGCCAGGCGGAAAGGGTCCAACCGATCACAACCACCTTGGTAAGGTACTAGAATTCTCAAGTGCTGAGTCTCCGTGGTCTTCTGTAGGAGGTGGGTATGAAGGCGATGCTTCTGCGCGAGCCTCGGCCGGCCGAGGAGCGGCCGTTGGAGCTGGCCGATCTCCCCCTGCCGGAGCCGGGTCCCGGTGAGGTCCGCATCCGGGTGCGGGCCTGCGGGGTCTGCCACACCGACCTCCACACGGTGGAGGGGGACCTGGCGCTGCCCAGGCTCCCCCTCGTCCCCGGCCATCAGATCGTGGGGGTGGTGGAGGCGCGGGGATCCGGCGCCGACAGCTTTAGGCCTGGAGAGAGGGTAGGGGCGCCCTGGCTTTACCGCACCTGTGGCCGGTGCGAGTTCTGCCAACGGGGGCTGGAGAACCTGTGCGCCGATGCCCAGTTCACCGGCCTCCACGCCGACGGGGGCTACGCCGAGGCGATGGTGGTCCACCAGGACTTTGCCTACCCCCTACCCGAGGGTTTCTCGGACGTGGCGGCGGCGCCGCTCCTCTGTGCCGGGATCATCGGCTACCGGGCGCTGAGGCTGAGCGAGGTGGAGGCGGGGCAGCGGCTGGGGATGTACGGCTTTGGCGGCTCGGCCCACGTCACGATCCAGGTGGCCCGCCATTGGGGCTGTGAGGTCTACGTCTTCACCCGGAGCGAGGGCCACAGGAGGCTGGCGCGGAGGCTGGGGGCGGTCTGGGTGGGTGGGGCGGAGGACGACCCAGGGGTCAGGATGCACGGGAGCATCATCTTCGCGCCGGCGGGGTGGCTGGTGCCGGAGGCGTTGCGGGTGCTGGAGCGGGGCGGGACCCTGGCGCTGGCCGGGGTGACGATGACCCCCATCCCGGAGCTGGACTACGACCGGCTGCTCTACTGGGAGCGGGCGGTGAAGAGCGTGGCCAACTTCACCCGGCAGGATGCCCTTGAACTGCTGGGGGTGGCGGCGGAGATCCCCATCCAGACCACGGTGCAGACCTTTCCCCTGGAGGCGGCCAACGAGGCGCTGGTGGCCCTGAAGCGGAGTGAGATCAATGGGACGGGGGTGCTGGTGGTGTAGCTCACACCACCAACTGCCCGTACAACCGCTCCAGGCTCAGGCCCGGGCAGACCGTCTCCTGGCACTGGAGGGTGAGGGCGGCGGCGGAGAGGCCCAGCCGGACCGCCTCGCTGGGTGGTAGTCCCTCCAGTAGGCCAAAGATGACCGCCGCCGTCAGTGCGTCCCCCACGCCGGTCCGGTCCACGATGGGGGCGGTGATGGCCGGCAGGTGGCCGCTCTCCTCGGCGGTGGCGTAGCAGAGCCCCTCTTCTGCCAGGGTGACGACCGCCAGATCGCCCCCCTCCGCCACCAGCCGCCGAGCCATGCTGATGGGCGCGCTTCCGGCTCCCATCTCCCCCAACAGCGCTCCCGCCTCCTCCAGGTTGGGGGTTGCCAGGTGGAGCTGGTCCAGGAAGGGGCGCAGCCGGGCGGCCAGCACCGTCGAGGTAGGGTCGGCGCAGACAGGGCGGCCGTACTGGTCGGCCAGGCGGAAGACCGTCTGCAGCGTGGCCGGGGAGAGATTGGCGTCCACCACCACCATCCGCGCGTCCCGGAAGAGGCGGCGGCGGTCGTTGAGATACCGGGGGGTGATCGCCTCCAGCCCGGCCATATCGTCCAGACCCACGATCAACTGCCGCTCCTGGTCCTGCAGGGCCAGGTAGGTGCCGGTGTGGAGGTCGGGCCGGACCAGGACGTGGCGGACGTCCACGCCAGCCTGCTGGGTCTGTTGGAGGATGTGGTGGCCGGTCCAGTCCTCGCCGACGGCGGAGATGAAGGTCACCTCGACCCCCAGCCGGGCCAGGTTCTCGGCGATGTTGCGGGCCACGCCGCCGGGGCTGCGGCGGATGCGGCCTGGGTTGGAGGTACCCATCTGGAGGGGGCCTGTCACCCGCCCCTTCACATCCAGTCCGGCAGCGCCGATGACGAGGACGTCCATCTACTTGACCGGTTTGAGGACGGCGATGGCGATGGCCACGATGCACACTTCCGCATCGCCGTCGTGGAATTCGTAGGGCTGATTCTTGGGGTCCGAACTCTCCGGCTTTAGTATGATGGTGTCCCCCCGTCGGACGAAGCGTTTCAGCGTCGCTACCCTGTCTATGTCCTCGATGGATGCCGCCACGATGTCGCCTGAACTCGGGGAGAGGGGGGAATTCTTAGGCCGTCCTAGGATAACGTAGTCGCCGTCGTCGATCCCGGCCAGGTTCATACTGTTGCCCTTCACGCGACTTAAGAAGTAATCGTATGCCGGGTTCAATTGGATGACGGATCCCTGGCCGTAATATATGTGTTTAGGGTAGTACCTGGCGTCGCCGACCACCACCTGATCTACGGCTGCCATGACATCTTCCCGCACGTCGTCGGACGTGATCATAGGCTGTCCGGCCGGGATCGGGCCGATCACGGGAAAGATTCGCAGGGAGTCCCCAGAGACTGGAGGGGTTTTGGGAGTCTCAGGGGTCTCGGGGGTCTCGATGGTCGTGTATTGGCGGGCGATAGTCTGAGAGACCTGCTCAAGCCGCTCTTCCACCTGTCTTGCCAGGGTGTCGTATTCGTTGGCCTGTTGCATCTCACCGATGGCCAGCGCCTGGCGCCGCAACTCTTCCAGGCAGTCTCGACCGGTTTTGTAGGCTGACCAGGCTTCCTCCATAGCCTTGGCCCTATAGTGCATCAGAGCCCGGACGAGCCAGGCGATGGCCTCGTTGTGTCTATCGCTTTGGAACCGGAAGCATTTTATCGCTCTCTCTATCTCCCTATCCCCTTTCCGCCGCCGGTTAAGCAGGCCGTAGATGTGGGCCTCGTAGGCGCGGATGATGGCCAAGTTGCACCGTTCCGATGCCATCTCGCGGCTCCTGGATAGGCTCTCCAGGCATTGCTCCTTGACCTGATGGATGCTGGCGGTGCTCAGCGAGGTTCGCACTTGTCTCAACGCGGCCGATACGGGCGATGCCCGGCTCTCTCTCAACAGGGGCAGAGGGTCGTCAATATCAGGCGTACCCATTTTTCCTCCCTCCCGTTTCGCTCCAGGACTGTGGTCCTTCAAACGCCTGGGGGATCAACTCTTCGCCTCGCCGCTGGGTAGGGTGTAGACCCGTTTGACCAACTGTTGCAGGTAATCCAGGGTGCGGAGCGCTTCGAGGGACACAAGAGCGCCGCCGGGGCGGGACCATGCCTGGCGTAGTGCCTCTATGAAGCGCAGGGCGACGAACTCGGCGGACAGGGCGACGTCATGTTCGACCACTTCCTGGAACTCTCGGGCGAGGGTCAGGATGATCTCCATCTGGGCGTAGGCGCGGGCCAGGCCCTCCTCGCGGATCGCCTCTGCCTCGCCTCGGGCCCTCTCCTTGCGCGCCTCGCTTCTCCGGTCCGCCTGCCAACTGACCACGCGCTCTTCCCTCACTTCCTCCAGCGTCGGCTCCAGCGGGCCCATCCGCACTTCCAGAACCCGCGCCCCGAAGTTGCGGGCGGCGGAGTCCAGCTCCTTGTGGAGTTGCTCGCCGATCTTGCGGCGAGGATTCTGGTTGGGATCGAGGGGCTCCAGCAACTCGTCGAGCCGGTAGTTGGCGACGATGGCCCGGAGTGTGCTATCGACGTTGCCCATCACCCGCTCGGGCCAGCGGAAGACCCGCTCTCTCCCTGTATCTAGGTCGATCAATCGGGCGTGGCATCGGCCGGCGTGGGCCAGCGCTCGCTGGCGGATTTGGCGAGGGGTGTCGGGTGTGGGGGGGGAAGGGTCGGGGTGCAATTGCTCTAATCGGAAGCGCACCTGCACCTCGGTCTGCACGGGGATGCCGTCTTTTGTCAGCGCTTCCGCCACGAGGCTTCGCTCCTGCGGACGCAGGTCCACTACCTCGCGGATGCGCTCGAAACGGCGCAGGAAGACCGCCCCCGGCCCGGCCAGGTGGATGAGGCGCCCGAACCGTTCGAGTATGACGGCGCTATCGTTGAAAATGATCGCATTGCCGGGACCGCCAAGGCGGGCCAGCGGAGTATTCTCATACTTCTCGCCGATCCTCCCTTCCCGCACGATCAGGTAAGGATAGGGGGCCAGTGGGATTCCAGGGATGATCAAGCCGAAGAGCGAGAGGGGGGCCCGACCGAACAGCAGCAGCCAGACGTAGTTGAGGGCGGAACGCCAGTTCCGGATGTCGTAGACCTCTCGAACGAAGGCAGCAGATACGGCCAGCATGGCGACCAGCCCCGCCAATCCCGGCAGCAAGCCGCCCAGGATCCGCCAGAGACTGAAAGGCGTTCCGCCTATCCGGTGGCGCAGGTACTCCGCTCCCCCACTGAGAAGGATGAGGATGACCAGTGTAGCCATCAACAACCCGAAGCGCAAGAGAGTTCGTTCGATGTGGCCTCGCAACCGTGCGCGTTGGCCGGGCTGCTCGTACACCGATCGAGTTGCCCAGCCCTCTATGCCAAGGGAGAAACGGTCGGGTCTCATTCTCATCTCAGACGCCCTGACTACTGGGGGCCTCGTCTCCGTCTTCGGAGGTGGCCTGCTCCATCGAGAGGCGCAATCGTGCCGGCATGGCCCGGACGGCCCCGGGCAGCCATTCCTGCACCGTCGGCGAGGCGGCCATCTCCTCCAGAATATCGACGAACCGCAGCGCGATGACGTGGGCCGGCACGGGGGTTTGTGTCTCTACCAACTCCTGAAAAGCCTCGGTGATGGCGGCGATCATCTGTCGTTGTGCGTCGGCCCGCGCTTTCCCGAGAATCCGGATGGCTTCGGCTTCTCCCCGGGCCTCCTTCTCCAGCCGTCGCCGCTCCCAGCGCGCCCTCCAGCTCTCAACGCGCTGTTGGCGTATCTCCTCGTCCTCGACTTCGATATTCCCCAGTCCCACAGCCACGACCTGAATGCCGTGCGGTTCCATTTTCTGGGCCAATTGCTCTGCTACCTTTTTCCGCAGCGCCTCGCGGGGGGGACCTTTGTCCTTCTCATCGCCTTCCAGAAGCTGATCCAGCAGCTTCTGGGCGATGGCGTCCTGCAGCAGGTCGGCCGCCCGGTCGACAACCACCTGCCCCCACTCCGTCTCTGCCTGTTCCCGCTCCTCCAGATCAGGGCCGACCCCCTGCGTATGCACGGCCGCCAGCACAGCCTGGGGATCGAACGGATACATCCCGTTCCCTTTGGCCCTCCGACGGTCGATCTGGAAGATGGCGAACATTCTCACTTTGACCGGAATGCCGTCGCGGGTCAGGGCGCGGACCGTCTTGGCGCGAATCTGGAGCCGGAGGTCAACAGGGGGGCGGGGGCGCTCCTTGTGGCCGGTGAAGACCAGCCCATATCCACCGACCTGCGTGTCGTAGGTTCCGGTCGTTAGGGGGATGGCGTAGTGACTGCTGGCCATCACGAATCCAGGCCCCCCTCGAGGTAGCGTAATGCTACCGCCTACCAGTTTTCTCAGTTCCCCTTCCTCTTCACGGTAGAAGGGATAGTTCAAGCCCCACATATAGGCACGGACTGTGCGCTTCGCCTGTTGACGGCGCTTGCGCTCGGTAGGCATCACGGGGAGCAGGAATATGCCGCTGAACCTTAGCCACGCCCGGAAGAGGAGCCAGGCGGGCAAGAGGAAGAAAACTAGACCGAGCCCTCCCCCTACCACGGTGTGGGGCGACCAGAAGGGAGTATTCCCATCCGCTATGGAACGGGCTGCGGATACCCCCATTGCCAAGGCCCAATCAAACGCGATCAGGTAGGCGATGGCGGTTCGCAGACCACGTCGCCCACCGGTTATTCCGTAGGAGGATAGGACAAAGACGTGGCCTGTCGTCAGGAGGAGGCGGATTCCCCAGATAATGTAGATGGGCAACAGTTCGTTCACTGGAGACCTCGTGTGGCCTGGTACATACTGGCCACGTTATGCCTGCCGCGTTGGACGTCGGGGCATGGGTGAACGTTGCTACGATTCTATGATACTCTGTTCAGAGGCTTTCGTCAACCCCCGTCAACACCCTCTCCAGGTCGTCCCGGTCCACCCGGCGGGTCCGCTGCACAGCCCGCCGCTTGCGGAGCATCCGGGGGATGCCGAAGAGTCCGGCCAGCATCCCCCGCAACCGCGCCCGCGCCGCCGCGCCCCTCCAGGCCCGCAGCGCTTCCCCGGCGAGGCGGAACTGGGCCTTGAGGATCGCCCGCCAGTAGGTCCGCCACAGGTCGCCAGGATAGTCCTTGACCAGCAGGTAAATGAAGTTGCGCCCGTCGTAGAAACTGGCGATGGTCCCTCCCCCGGTGGCGCTCAGTTTGTGGTAGACCACGGCCCGGGGGGCGTAGACGCATCGGTATCCGGCCAATTGGGCCCGCCAGGCCAGGTCCACGTCCTCGCAGGAGTAGAAGAAGTCCTCGTCCAGAAGGCCGATCTCCTCCAGCAGCTCCCGCCGGTAGGCCCCGCTCCCCCCGCAGGCGCTGAAGACATATGCCTCGGCGTCGTACTGGCCATCATCCCGCTGCCAGACCCCCCGGTTGCCGGGGATGCCGTCCACCCGGTAGAAGTCGCCGGCCGTGTGGATGGTGTCCCGCCGGTCGAAGAGGAGCATTTTGGAGGCCACGATCCCCGCCTCCGGGTGACGCTCGAAGGCGGCCACGACCTCCGCAAGCCAGTGGGGGTTGGCCTCGGTGTCGTTGTTCAGAAGGACGACGAACTCCCCCCGCGCAGCCCGAATGCCAGCGTTGCACGCCCCCGCAAAGCCCCGGTTCTCCCCCAGGGCCAGCACCTGTACCTCGGGATAGTCCCGGGACAGGAGCTCCAGCGACCCGTCGGTGGAGCCGTTGTCGGCGACGATCACCTCGAAATCCCGGAGGGTCTGACCCCGTAGGCTCTCCAGGCAGGTGGGGAGGTGAGCCGCGCCGTTCCAGTTGGGGATGACGATGGTGACAAGCGGCTGGCTGCCGGTTACTTGTTGCCGGTTGCTGGCTGCTCGATTGGGACGTTGCTCATTGTCCATTGGTCATTGTTCATTGACCGAGGAACTCTGCCAGTGCCTCCTCCCACGGCCGCAGGGCGATCCCCAGGGCGGCGCCGGCGGTGTTGGCCAGCGGGGCGAAGGGGGGCGGGGCGGAGGCTCGCTGGAACTCGGCCAGTGGGATGGGCTCCACCGGCACCTGCTCGCGCCCCGTGATGCGGAGGATCTCGCGGGCGAAGTCGTAGCGGGAGCAGTGCCCGGCGTTGGTGAGGTGGTAGACTCCGTAGGCGCCGGTGCGGATAAGGGCGGCGAGGGCCTGGGCCAGGTCCGGCGCGTAGGTGGGGTTGCCCACCTCGTCGGTCACTACCCGCAGCGCGCCCCGCTCGTCGGCCAACTGGATGATGCGGTGGGGGAAGTTCCGTCCGCCGGGGGCGTATAGCCAAGCGGTGCGGACGATGTAGAAACGGGTCAACAGGTGGCGGACGAACCACTCCCCCGCCGCCTTGGAGCGTCCGTAGGGGTTAATGGGGTGGATCGGGTCCCACTCCCGGTAGGGCTCGGCCGCCTCCCCGTCGAAGACCTCGTTGGTGCTGATGTAGACCATCGGAGCGCCGACCTGCGCGCAGGCCAGGGCCACGTTCTGGGTGCCCAGCCCGTTGACCCGGTAGGCCCGCTCCGGGTCGCGGGCGCAGCCGTCCACATCGGTCCAGGCGGCGGCGTGGATGACCACGTCGGGCGCGAAACCGGCGATGGCCGCGCCGATGGCCGCCCGATCGACGATGTCCAACTCCGGCAGGTCGCACCCCGCCAGGACCTCCCCGGCCAGAACGTCGTTAAGCGTCCGGCCCAACTGCCCCTTGCAGCCGGTGATGAAGATGCGCATCGGGATCTCCTTACAGGGTTTCGGTGAGAGACCGTTGACCGCCAGCCATTATCAGTATTGGATATTGGCGTTTCTCGTTCATAGTGACGGCTTTAGCCGTTCCAAAGGGACAGGAGCGGCTTCAGCCGCTACTACGAACCCGCCCAAGATATGGGGGTCCTGGAAACTTGCCAGACTCCAGAGCAGTAGTTGAGAAAACTCGCTCTAGGGGGTCTGTGACCCGCCGATCCGACCGGTCGCAGACCGGTCAGGAACTGGAGTTTTCAAGTACTGATTATACCAGTAATCAGGGGAGAGGGACAAGTGTCACCTCTCCTGGGTGCTGCCCGACACTTGAAGGGCACACGCCCAGCCGTTAGCATGAGGTCGTCTCCCTCTGGGGTGTTGGTGCTGCCTGCCCATTCCGCCGAGCGGCTCAGCGCCCGGCTCGGTGGGCAAAGTCCTCTTCGGGGGCTGGATTCCAGCCCGCCGGGCTCGGTTTGTGATCCTGGACGTTCACACACATCCAAGCGGGCTTGCCTCCCGGTTGGCAATCTCGCTCTGGCGTGCTATACTCCAGGGCCGGATAGGGAACAAAGGAGGTCAGACCATGAAATTGCACGAGGTGTTGGAGGCGATCGAGGGCAAGGTCATCGCCGGGGACGCCGATCTGGATATGGAGGTCCAGATGGGCTGCGGGGCGGACCTTATGAGCGATGTCCTGGCCTTCACCCACGAGGGAACCCTTCTCATGTCCGGCCTGACCAACCCGCAGGTTGTGCGCACCGCCGAGATGGCCGGCATCAAGGCCATCGTCTTCGTGCGGGGCAAAGTCCCTCCCCCAGAGACCGTCGCCCTGGCGGAGGAGAAAGGGATCCCGCTGCTGGCCTCCAAGTACACTATGTTCGAGACCTGCGGACGGCTCTACCAGGCGGGGCTCCCCAGTTGCGGCCTTTTCGAGACCAGCCTGCGGCGCTGGCAGCAGTTCTTCGACGAACGGTAGCGGGTCTTTCCGGTGAGTTCCCAACCGCCCTCCCTGGAGCAGAAAGAGGTCACCAAGCTCCAGGAGCTAGCCTATGAACTGCGGGTTGGCCAGGCGATGACCACCCAGGTGGTCACCGTAACGCCCGAGACCACGATGGCCGAGTTCCGCGAGGTCCTGCGCGCCAATCGGATCTCCGGCACCCCGGTGGTCGAGGGCGGGCGGATGGTCGGCATCATCAGCATCGAGGACCTGATCAAGGCGCTGGCCGCCGGGGAGTCGGAGGCGACGGTCGGGGAGAAGATGACGCCCGACCCGGCGGTTCTGTATGAAGATGAGCCGCTCATCCACGCCGTCAGCAAGTTCAGCCGGCTGGGGTACGGCCGCTTCCCGGTGGTGAACCGGGAGGGGGATCTGGTCGGCATCATCGTTCAGGGAGACATCGTCCGCGCCCTCCTGCGGCGGTTGGAGGTGGAGTACCACGAGGAGGAGATCCACCGCTACCGGGCCAGCCACATCTTCGAGGACATCATCGCCGACCAGATCACCCTGGTCTTCCGCTACCGGGTGGCCGGGGGGGACTTCCACCGGGCAGGAGAGGCGTCCAGCAAGCTGAAGCGAACCCTGACCCGGTTGGGGATCCACCCCCACGCCGTTCGTCGGGTCGCCATCGCCAGCTATGAGGCGGAGATGAACCTGGTCATCTACACCGAGGGGGGGGAGATCACCGCCGAGGTGCAGCCAGACCAGGTCCGGATCGAGGTCACCGACGACGGCCCCGGCATCCCCGACGTCGAGAAGGCGATGGAGCCCGGCTTCTCCACCGCCCCCGAGTGGGTGCGGGAGATGGGGTTCGGCGCAGGAATGGGGCTGCCCAACATCCAAAACTGCGCCGATGAGATGAAGATGGAATCTGAAGTGGGGGTAGGGACGAGACTGGAGATCGTCATCTACCTGTAA